>JAOTUO010000088.1 GCA_029863845.1 Myxococcales bacterium | reverse complement strand
GGCGCCGCAGTCGATGACGGGGTAGGTGATGCTGGCGGCATCGCGAAAGAGCTCGGGCATTCGGCGCCTCCTTCGGAGCCCGTCAGTCTACACCGCCGGGGCCCGCAGCGGCGCGCGGTCACGCGGCCCCGGTGAAGAACCACGCCGCCGCGTCCATCCGCACGCCTTCCGGCGTGACGTATGCGGCCAGCGCGTCGCGCACGGCGCCGGCCACCGCCTCGCGCTCTCCGTCGCCGGCCTCGCGCAGGAGGGCGCCGACCGGACCGAGCTGCAGGGCGAACTCGACGGTCCGGCCGAGATCGCCTCCGCCGGCGATCAGGAGCGTCTCGTCGACGGCCTCGCACGCCACCTTCGCGAAGCCGGCGCCGGTCAGGATGCGCCGCACGCGATCGGCGTCCGCGAACGAGAAGGGTCCGGGTGCGCCGGGTGCGGGCGGCGCCGGGAGCGGGACGTGGGCCGCCGCCGCGGCGAGCGGCACGCGCATCCAAGGGTTCCGGCCCAGCTCCTGCCAGCACACGAAAGAGAGGCGCCCGCCGGGCCGGAGGCTCGTGCGGAGGTTCGCGAAGGCCGCTTCCGGGTCTGCGAAGAACATGACGCCGAAGCGCGAGAAGACGAGGTCGAAGCCCGCGGCCGGGAGCGCCGCGGTCTGTGCGTCGACGTTCTCGAAGCGGACGTTGCCGCAATGGGCGCTGCGGCTGCGCGCTCGCTCGAGCATCACGCGCGAGACGTCGATCCCGGTGACCGAGCCGCGGTGACCGACCTTCTCGGCGAGCTGCAGGGTCGTGTGTCCGCAGCCGCAGCCGACGTCGAGTACCGCCTCGCCGGGCGCGACGCGCGCCCGTTCCATGGCGCGCAGGCCGAGTGACCCGATCTGGGCGTCGAGCAGCGCCTCGGCCGCCACCCACTTCGGACCCGCCTGCGCGTTCCAGTATTGGATCTGGTCGGCGTTGGGCCCGCCCGCGGCGCGACCGGTGATCGAATCGCTCACGGCGAGCCCTCCTCTGCGACGCCTTCCCGCCTCAGACCGCCGCGTCGGGCAGTGCGGTCAGAATCTCGGGATCGAAGCTCCAGACGCCTCGGCACGTTTTCTTCGCGAGGGCCTCCGCGAGGACCTCCCCGAAGCGGCGGCGGCTGCACTCCACCGCCCCGAAGCGGGCCAGATGCTCGGTGTGGACCTGGCAGTCGACGAGGTCGAAGCCCCAGGCCTCGAGCTGCCGGACCAGCGCCACGAAGGCGACCTTCGAGGCGTCCGAGCGTAGCGCGAACATCGATTCGCCGAAAAAGCAGCCGCCGAGCGACACACCGTAGAGGCCGCCCACCAGCTCGTCGCCGGCCCAGGACTCCGCCGAGTGGGCGTAGCCCTGCGCGTGGAGACGGCCGTAGGCGCGGATCATGTCGGGGGTGATCCAGGTGCCCGTGGCCCCCGGTCGCGCGACCTCGGCACAGGCCCGCACGACGCGTTCGAAGGCCGTGTCGAGCTTCAGGTCGAAGGGCCGCCCGTGGATCGCCTTGCGCAGGCTCCGGGAGACCCGCAGCTGCGAGGGCACCAGCACCGTGCGGGGGTCGGGCGAGTGCCACAGGATCGGCTGCCTCTCCTCGTACCAGGGAAAGATCCCGAGCGAGTACGCGAGCAGCAGCCGTTCCGGCTCGAGGTCGCCGCCGACGGCGAGAAGCCCCGTCGGCTCGGCGACCTCCGGGGGCGGGAACACGAGATCCTTCCCCAGGCGGTAGACGGGCATGGTCGACTCGAAGCTCCCGGATCGCGCGCCGCCGCCAGGGTATCGCACGCGCGTGCCCGCGCTTCCGGTTCGATCCCCGCGCTCGTGCGTCTATACTGATCGCGCCGCCGGCGGCGCGCGAAGGGAGAGACCCGTGATCCTGGATCGATTCCGTCTCGACGACAAGGTCGCGATCGTGACCGGCGCCGGGCGAGGCCTCGGCGAGGGCGCCGCGCTCGCCTTCGCCGAAATGGGAGCCCACGTCGTCTGCGCCGCTCGGACGCCGGAGCAGATCGAGACGGTCGCGGAGAGAGTGCGCGGCCTGGGCCGGCGGGCGCTCGCCGTTCCCTGCGACGTCATGGATTCCGCCCAGCTCGAAGAAGTCGTCGCGCGGACGCTCAAGGAGTTCGATCGGATCGACGTCCTCGTCAACAACGCCGGCGGCACCCCCCCCTGCGGCGCCCTCGACACGAGCGAGGCGATGTTCGAATCGGCGCTGCGCTTCAACGTGACCTCGGCCTTCCTGCTGAGCCGCCTCGTGATTCCCCACATGTCGAAGGGCGAAGGCGGCTCGATCGTGAACATCTCGTCGGCCGCGGGACGGCTGCCGCAGGGCAACTTCGCGGCCTACGGAACCGCGAAGGCCGCGCTTTCCTTCCTGACCCGCCAGCTCGCGGCCGAGTTCGCGCCCCAGGTGCGCGTGAACGCCATCGCCGTCGGCGCCGTGGAGACCTCCGCCCTCGCGCCCTTCCTGAGCGAAGAGGTGCGCACGGCCATGGAGAACCTGACGCCGATGCGGCGCATCGGGCAGGTGGAGGACATCGCGATCGCGATCCTCTACCTGGCGTCTTCGGCCTCGAGCTGGGTCACCGGCAAGGTCTGGGAGGTCGACGGCGGCACCGTCACCACCAACTGGCCCTTCTGACGATCTCGCCCGGTCCCGGCCGCCGAAGCTCGGGGCTGGAGACGTTGGTTCGCAGCCGGCTGCTAGCCCGTCGTGGAGAGGGCGATGAGCCACTGGCCGCTGTAGTAGGTCGCGAGCACCACGAGGGGCGCGGCCCGAAAGCGGCCGCGAAAGCGGTCGAAGCCCAGGGCGGAATCCGAGATCGCGAACAGGACGGCGCCGGTCATCGCGCACAGGGCCCAATCCGTGCGCAGGGCGGCCCACTGCTCGGTGGCCTGCCATCCCATCGCGAGAATCGCCAGCACGTAGAGCAGGGCCGGGGTCCGCATGGCGCCGAAGTGCGGCCACAGCGTCGCCAGGATGCCCGCTCCGGCCAGCAGCCACGGGATCAGGACCGCGGGCGAGGCCTGCGGGCCCGTCGTCGCAACGAAGGCGGCGATGTAGCAGAGGTGCGCCACGAAGAAGCTCGCGAGTCCGGCGAGAAACCGGTCCGACGGCAGCATCAGGAACACGTCTCCCGCGAGCGAGAAGACGAGGCCGACGGCGACGAGGCCGCGGTAGTGGGGCGCGGAGGGATCGCTCACGAGAGCGATGCCAAGGAGACAGCCCGTCGTCAGGGGCTTGAAGGCGTAGACGTGGGAGCGCGGTCCGCGGTACTCGGCGCGGACGTGCAGCGCCGCCGACGCCAGGGCGATCGCCGATAGCAGGGCGATCAACTACGCGAGTCCGAGCCGGCGGTCCTGCTCCTCGGGATCGAAGTCCTCGAACTCGATGATCCCGAGCTTCTCGAAGGCTTCGCGCACGCGCGGGGTGATGAGTCCCAGGCGCTTCAGGTTCGGCACGACGCGCGCGAAGAGCAGGCGCCGGAACTGCTGCCCGGCCGGGGACTCGAGGACCGTCCGTCGCACCTCTTCGCGGTTCCAACCCATGGCTTCGGAGATCTGGTCTCCCACGAGTCGGTTTCGCATCAGCTCGCAGGCGTAGATGATGAAGTCCTCGCGGTCGCTGAGCTCGTTCGGGGGCATGTCCTCGTAGTAGCCCGTGAGCGAGACCACTCCGAAGGCGACGTGGCGCGCCTCGTCCCTCATGACATAGTGGATGAGCTCCTTGAGCAGGGGTTCCTGGGTCATCTGGTGGAGGCTGCCGAAGGCCGCCATCGCCAGGCCCTCGATGATGATCTGCATGCCGAGGTACTTGAAGTCCCAGCGGCTGTCGCGGATGGTGGCGTCGAGCAGCTCCTTGAGGCTCTCGTTGATGGGCCACTCCCATTCGAGCTTTTCGCGCAGGTAGCGGCTGAACACCTCGACGTGACGCGCCTCGTCCATGGTCTGGGTGGCGGCGTAGTACTTCGCGTCGATCCACGGCACGCCGCCGACGAGCTGCGACGCCACGATGAGCGCACCCTGCTCGCCGTGCAGGAACTGCGACAGCTGAAGCGAGATCTGCGCGTGCCGGAGGCGCTTGCGCTCCCGGGCATCGAGCTTCTGGTACGGGCCGTAGCTCTGCAGGGGGTCGACCGCGGCCGGTATGATCTCGCTCTCGGGGTCGACGTCGGTCTTCCAGTCGAGCTGCAGCGTCCCGTTCCACTGGTCCCGCTTGGCCTTCTCGTAGAGATCGCGCAGGCCCTCCTTCACGCTGCCGTAGTTCCAGACGTAGTTGGTGTCGAAGGAGGTGAGGATCGTCTCGAGCTGCAGGTCGGTCGCATCGACGGGCTCGACGTGGCGGGGGCTCTTCATGGGGGATCTCCCGGTTCGGTGGCTTTCGAGACCCGGGGCGATCTGCTCCCGGGGGGGGCTCGTATCCGGCGGGGCTGCGGTCGCAGGCGCGCTCGGATCGAGCGCTTCCGGGCCGAGACTAATCCAGGGAGCCGGCTCTTGCGAGGCGCGCCTCGAACGACGCCCTCCACGCGGGAGACAGGGCGGGGATCCGCAGCACCCGCCGGATGGCCGCGAGGTTGCCGGCTTCGAAGTGGAGCAGGCGGCAGACCTCCCGGACCGACACGCGTTCGGGGCCCACCGCCACCCGCTGGAAGATGTCGCCGGCGCCGACCTCGTCCTCGGCGAGCACCCGCAGATAGAAGCCCACGCGGCATTCGGCCAGGAAGCGTCTGGGGAAGCTGGGAGACCCCATCCGGATTCCGAGCTTGAAGCACGGGGCCCGCGGCTGGGTCACCTCGACGCGTGCGCCGCCGACTTCGAACACATCGCCCACGTGGACCTCGTCGTCGCGCCAGCCCTCGAGCGTGAAGTTCTCGCCGAACTGCCCAAAGCGGAAGTCGCAGCGGCCGAGCTCGCGTTGCCAGCCCTCGTAGCACTCGTGGGCGAATGCGTAGACGGCCTTCGACTCGCCGCCGTGATTCTCGAGGTCGGCCTGGCCGTCGCCCGCGAGGCCGGAGCGCCGCAGCGCGACGGGCCCCGCCACCGGCTCCTTGAAGATCCCCGTGAGCACGGTCCGGTTTCCGTGGGACGCCGGCTTCGGCAGACCCACGTTGACCGAGAGCAGCGTGCCCCGCTCGGCCGCGCGGCTCACCGCAGCCGCTCCGCGAGACCGCGGTGCTCCGGGTAGGGGGGCGACGCGCCGGAGGCGCAGCGCCCGCCCGCGTGATCGCGCTTGAACGCCGTCATGCGTTCGAGCGCCCGCTCGATTCGCGCGTCCGGCGCCGCTTCCAGTCCGCGCAGCACCTCCTCCCGCAGGTCAGCGCGCTTGCAGACGAGCAGAGCGTCCACTCCGGCCTCCAGGGCGGCGCCCGTGGCGAACTCGGGCGTGAAGTGATCCGCGATCGCCGCCATCTCGAGATCGTCTCCGAACACGAGCCCGTCGAAACCGATTTCGCCCCGCAGCAGGTCGAGGATCTCCCGGGCGAGCGTGGCGGGCAGGCGGGAGTGGAGCCGCGGGATCAGCACGTGCGCCGTCATCACGCTGGCGACGCCCGCGGCAGCGGCGGCCCGAAAAGGGGGAAGCTCGGTGGCGCGCAGGCGCTCGAGGTCGTGGTCGAGGCGCGGCAGCTCCAGATGGCTGTCGACCGACGCGTCGCCGTGTCCGGGGAAGTGCTTCGCGCAGGCCGCCACGCCCTCGCCCTGGATGGCTTCGACGAAGGCCGCCGCGTGCCGGGCGACCTCCTGCGGGTCCCGAGAGAAGCTGCGATCGCCGATGATCGGGTTGTCCGGGTTCGTGTCGACGTCCACCACCGGGGCGAAGTCGAGGTCGATGCGCAGGTCGCAGAGTTCGCGCCCCAGCGCGCGGGCGACGGCGCGCGTCTCCTCGACGGAGCCGCGCTCGCCCAGGCGCCGCATCGGCGGCCACTCGGTCCAGGGCGCGCGCAGGCGCTGCACCCGGCCCCCTTCCTGGTCGATCGCTACGCACAGCGGCGCGTCGGCCGGCGCGCGGGCGTGCAGATCGTCCACGAGGCTCCGAAGCTGCTCGGGGTCGCAAATGTTGCGGGCGAAGAGCACGACGCCGCCGATGCGGCCCTCGCCGATCCGCCGGGCGAGGTCGGGGGGCAGCCGCGTTCCCTCGAAGCCCGCGAAGAGAAGCTGCCCCGGATGCCACCGAGCCATCGGCAAAGCTTAGTCCGCTGGCCGCGGGCGTCCCGTCCGCGAAGATTCGTGGCGAAAGCCCCACGTCGAGGTGCGCGCCGCGCCGCGAGTGCAGGTGGGCGCCGCCGACCGTATGACTTACCGTCACGCCTCGAGGATGCGCACCGGAGGGAGGCTCTCGTCTCGGCCCCTCGGCTCCATTCCGCGGCCCATCTTCCGCTCGCAGCGGCCCGGATCGGTCGTGCGCCGGGCCGGCGCCCAGCGGCGTCGGGGCCGATGCGTGGAGGGAGCGGAGTGAGTTCCGGGTTCAGCGGGGACGCCTGGGCGGTGATCCTCGGCGCCTCCAGCGGCTTCGGCCTCGCGACGGCGCACAAGCTGGCCGAGCACGGCATGAGTCTGTGCCTCGTGCACCGTGACCGCCGGAGCGCGATGGCGCGCATCGAGCCCGAATTCGAGAAGCTGCGCGGTCGCGGCGTCTCACTGCTCACGTTCAACGTCGACGCGCTCGCTGCGCCGAAGCGCGAGCGGGTGCTCGACGACCTCGCCGCGAAGCTGGGCGAGGAGGGGCGCGTGCGGATGCTGCTGCACTCGATCGCCTTCGGGCACCTGAAGCTGATCGCCGCCGAGAAGGCCGAACCGCCGCGCGCTCGGGACGAGGCGAGGGCCCTGCTCTCCCGCGCCGTCGGGGTGGACGCGGAGCGCCTGCGCGCTGCGATCGACGAGCTCTTCGCCGGGGGCGCCGACGCGCTGCAATCGCTCGCGAGTGCCCCCGTGTATCCGTCGCGCTCGTACATCGACGAGGACGACCTGAGCCGGACGATCCACGCCATGGGGACGAGCCTGTTGGGCTGGACCCAGTCCCTGCTGCGACGGGGACTCTTCGCCGAGGACGCCCGCGTACTGGGGCTCAGCAGCGAGGGCAACGAGGTGGCCTGGAAGGGCTACTCGGCGGTGGCCGCCGCCAAGGTGGCCCTCGAGTCGATCGCGCGCTCGATGGCGGTCGAGCTCGCTCCCTACGGGATCCGCTCGAACGTGGTCCAGGCGGGCATCGCCGAGACTCCCGCCCTCGAGGCGATTCCGGGCAGCGACCACCTCAAGGCGCAGGCGCGCGGACGCAATCCCTTCGGCCGGCTCACGACGCCGCGCGACGTCGCCAACGCCATCTACCTCTTGTGTACCGACGACGCCGCTTGGATCAACGGCGAGGTGATCCGGGTCGACGGCGGGGAGCACGTCTCCGGTGCGATCCGATGACGCACCACCCGAAAGGGGCCGAGAACCCCGCGGCCGGCGAGACCCCGCGGCGTCTGGAGAAGAAGGCGCGGTCCCAGCGGCGCATCCTCGAGGCGGCCAAGGAGGTCTTCTTCCGGGACGGCTTCATGGGCGCGAATCTCGACGAGGTGGCCGAGAAGGCGGGCGTCGCCAAGGGGACACTCTACCGCTACTTCGACAGCAAGGCCGAGCTCTACGTGGCGATCCTCTCCCACAACGGGGAGATCTTCGAAGACAAGCTCCGGAACGCGCTGTCGCCGGACCTGCCGCCGATGGAGCGGCTGCGACGGGCGAGCCACTTCTACTTCCGGCACTACGTCGAGAACCCGGACTACTTCCAGATCTTCTGGGCGATCGAGAACCAGTCGGTGATCGGCGAGCTCCCGGAGTCGATGGTGGAGCAGGTCACCGAGCTCTGGGAGCGGAACCTTCGCCTGTTGGCCCGGATCATCGAGGAAGGCGCCCGGGACGGGGCCTTCCTGGCGTACGACCCCTGGGAGACCGCCAACATCCTCTGGACGCTGGCCAACGGCATCATCCAGACGGAGCGCTCGGCTCCGCGGCGCCGCGTTCGCCGGCGTCCGCTCGATCGCGTCTTCGACGACGCCATCGACCTCGTCTTGCGCGGCCTCGCGAATCCCGACTACGAATCGCCCTGATCGCGGCGCCGTGATCGCCTACGGGCGCCAGATGGCCTCGCTCCTGCGGCGGCGGCAGCGCGAGACGTAGCCGGCATGCCCACCGCCGCCGCGTCGGGCCCCGCTGCTATGCTGCTCGCGATGTCCGACCCGGTCGCGGACCTCCTCGCCTACATCGATCGCTCCCCCACGCCCTATCACGCCGTGGCCGAGTCGGTGTCGCGCCTCGCGGCGGCGGGCTTTCGCGAGGCGCCAGAGGCCGAGCTCTGGGAGCTCGCGCCGGGCGACCGCCGCTACGTCGTGCGTTCCGAGGGCAGCCTGTTCGCGTTCCAGATGGGCGCGGTCTCTCCCGCCGACGGGGGCTTTCACATCGTCGGCGCCCACACCGATTCCCCAAACCTCCGGCTCAAGCCCCTGGCGGACGTCACGGCCCACGGCTACCGCCAGCTGGCGGTCGAACCCTACGGCGCCGCGCTGCTGCACACCTGGTTGGACCGCGACCTGTCGCTGGCGGGCCGCGTCACGCTGCGCGAGGCCGAGACGCTGCGGACGGTCCTCGTCGACTTCGGCCGCCCGCTCCTGCGGGTCCCGAACCTGGCGATCCACCTCCAGCGCGAGCTTCGGAGCGAGGGGCTGAAGCTCAACCCCCAGACCCATCTCGTCCCGGTCGCGGGTCTGGAGGAGGGCCCCGAACTCCGCGACCTCGTGGCGAGCGAGCTCCGCGCCCAGGGACTCGGCGACGTCGCGCGCGAGAACGTGCTCGCCTTCGACCTCATGACCTACGACGTGCAGCCCGCCGCCGTCTCGGGGATCCGCGGCGAGTTCGTTCACGCGGCCCGGCTCGACAACCTGGTCTCCTGTCACGCGGCGGTGACGGCCCTGACGGCCGCGACGCCCTCGCCCGCGCCCCCGTTCACGCGGGCCGTGGTGCTCTACGACCACGAGGAGGTCGGCAGCCGCAGCGCCCGGGGAGCGGACGGGACGCTGCTCGCGTACGGGCTCGAGCGCCTCGTGACGGGCTTCCAGGGCGGCGAGCCCCAGGGGCTGGCGCGGGCCCTGGCGCGCTCCGTCCTCGTGTCCGTCGACATGGCCCACGCGGTCCACCCCAACTACGCCGACAAGCACGAGCCTGGACACCACCCGGTGATCGGCAGGGGGCCCGTGATCAAGCGCAATGCGAACCAGTCCTACGCGACCGAGGCCCAGACCGCCGGGCTCTTCACCGCGCTGTGCGGGAGGCTCGGGCTTGCGCCCCAGCACTTCGTCTCGCACAGCGACCTCGGCTGCGGCTCGACGATCGGGCCGATCTCCGCCGCCCGCGTGGGCGTTCCCACCGTCGACGTCGGAAGCCCCATGCTCTCCATGCACTCCTGCCGCGAGATGGCGGGCGCCGCCGACGTCGGGCCGATGATCGATGTCCTGCGGCTCTTCCTCGCGGGCGACTGATCGCGGTCCGCGGAGCTCGTACTCCGGTGGCCCGCACTGCGGGCCGCGGCTATGGTCGCGCCATGGCCGACGACGAGCGCGAGCAGCCGGACGACCCGAATCTGGCGTCGGCCGGAGTGGATCCGGACGGAGAGGAAGAGGCGCCGTCCACTCCCTTCGACCATCCGTTCTTCCTGCCCGTGATTCTCTGGGCCTTCGCCCTCTGGTTCCTCTGGGATGGCTGGATCGTCCCGATGGAAGATCACCTCAAGTTCAACCGGTACGGCTCCGTGATCCTGGTGGTGGCCGCGCTCTACTACACCATTCAGGCCCTGCGCGAGCGTCGGGCCTGGAGCTGTTCCCAGTGCGGTGAGAAGAACCCGCACGACTCCTCGCTGTGTCGGAACTGCGGCGGCGTTCCCGCCTGACTCAGCCCGCGAGCAGACTCCGCCCGACGACCTTCAGCTCCAGGATGGGCTTCACGCCCTCGAAGATCGGAAGCACCTGGGCGTCGACCACGTAGCGGCTGATCGGGTACTCCTCGGCGTAGCCCCAGCCGCCGTGGAGCAGCTGGCCCCGCTGCGTCACGTCCACGGCCATGTCGCAGGCGAGGAGCTTGGCCTGGGCCGCGAGCGGCGCCGCCTTCCGCTCGTCCGCGTCCATGGCGTTCGCCGCGGCGTAGGTGATGGCGCGCGACGCGGCCAGCCGCGCCGCCATCCACCCCAGCGAGTACTGCGTGAGCTGGTACTCGGAGATCGGCTTCCCGAACTGGACGCGATCGACGACGTACTCGGCGGTTTTCTCGAGGGCGGCCTGGGCCAGGCCGCAGGCGCGGCCGCCGGTCTGCAGCCGGCCGGCCGCGAAGCCCGCCATCTGGAGGTAGAAGCCGCGCCCGAGGCCGCCCTCTCCGCCCACGAGATTCTCCGCCGGGACGAAGTAGTCCTCCAGGTTCAGGGTGAAGGAGTGCATGCCCCGGTAGCCGGGCGTGGCGTCGGCCTTGCCGACGAGACGGCCGCCGCCGGCTTGCTTCGTCTCGAAGCTGTGCCCGTCGAAGCGCTCCTTCGGGACGATGAAGAGCGAGAGCCCGCGGGCGCCGCGGGAGGGGTCGGGGTCGGTTCGGGCGAGGAGCGCCAGCACGTCGGCCCGCCCGGCGAAGGTGCACCAGGACTTGGGCCCGTTGATGACCCAGCCGTCGCCGCCCTCGACGCGGTGCGGGTCGGCGCGGCACTTGACCGACGCGACGTCGCTGCCGACGTCGGGCTCCGTCACCGTAATTCCCACCATCAGCTCACCGGAGGCGAGCTTCGGCAGCCAGGTGCGCTTCTGCTCGTCGGTTCCTCCCTGGATCAGCGCCTTGGTGAGGATCTCCGGCCGGGTGATGAGCGAGCCCGCGCCGGCGAGCGACGCGCGCGAGAGCTCCTCGGTGGTGAGGATCATCGCGAGGTTGCCCATGTCGGCGCCGCCGTACTCCTCGGGCACCGACAGACCGAAGTAGCCGAGGTCGGACATCTTCGCGATCAGCTCCTCCGGCACCAGCTCGTCGTTGCGGTGGAGTTGCTCGGCAATGGGAGCGACCTCGGCGTCGGCGAACTCGCGGACGCTGTCGCGCACCTGCGCGAGGGTCTCGTCGAGCGGCGTCTCGTTGCGGCCGCGGTCTCGGGCCACGTCCCGTCCGATCGCCCGGAAGACGGACTCGTGCGCCGCGCGGCGCAGAGCGCTGCGGGCGTCGGCGGGCAGTGCCTCCTCGAGCGCGGACTCGTCCAGCGCGAGGTCTTCGAGGGCGGGCTCGAGGCGATTGCGTAGATCGAAGACGAGGTCGGCCACGGAGGCGCCGCAAAGGCGCTCCGGCTCGGCGCCGCCGCGCCCCTCGGCCTGTAGCGAGACCGTGGTGTCGAACAGCTCGCGCGCCGCCCGCGCCTCGGTGGCGGCATAGACGACCCGCTCGGTCAGGACCTGGTGATCGTCGATGCGGTTGCCGTTCTCGGTGATCTCGCGGGCCTTCGCCAGGGCCCGTTCGACCAGTCGCTCGGCTCCGTCCAGGAGGAGTCGGGCGTCGTCCAGGGGGGGCTTGGAGGTCATCGGAGCTTCCTTGCGTCGATTCTACGCGTCTGCGAAAACGAGGGGCGTCAGGATAGCGTGACCGCCACGGCCGGGCCGTGACCGGCGCGATCGCGCGTCGCTCACCGGCCGGTCGCGCAGGCGAGAAAGCCCTCGAGCTGCTCGACCAGAGCGGGGCTTCCGAAGACCAGGCCCAGCTTCCCGTCGCGCTCCGGAAGCATCACGCAGCGCCCGCCCGCCTCCGGCACCAGGATCCGCGTGGGCCCCGCGTCCCAGGGATTGAGCGAGAGGTCCACCATGGCCCCGACCCCGCCGCCGAGCACCAGGGCGTGTCCGAACGCATCCGTGTACCCGCGCAGCATCGGGATCTCGCGCGCCATGCGCTCGAAGGCGGGCATCTCGCCGAACATCTCGAAGCACATGGGGTCTCCGTGGGAGACGACGGCCTGGCTCAGATCGCTCTCCTGGGAGACGCGGGTCGGCTCGCCGTTGCGGCGGCAGCCGCCCCGCTTCCAACCGACGTAGCGCTCTCCCACGGTGGGGCAGTCGATCAGCCCGAGGACCGGCTCCCCGTCCACGAGCAGCGCGATCAGCGTCGTGTAGAGCGGGATGCCGCGGGAGAAGCCGATCGTTCCGTCGATCGGATCCACGAGCCAGCACGGCCGCCCGCTGTCGCCCTCCTCCCCGTACTCCTCGCCCCGGATCGCGAAGTCGGGAAAGGCGTCGCGCAGCACGGCCCGGATGGCGCGCTCGCCGGCGCGATCGGCTTCGGTGACCGGCGATCCATCCGACTTGGCTTCCACAGCGACTGAGCGGAAGCGCGGTACGATCTCGCGGCGAGCCGCATCGGCGGCCGCCTCGGCCGCGCGCGCCGCTGCCTCGAAGTCGATCCCCACGGCGCCGCAGGGTACCACGGTGTTCCGGCTCGACCGAGGCGGTAGACTGCGAACGGCTCGCTCGACGAGGACGGGGATGCCGACACTGGCCGAGCGCCTGGGATTCGCGCCGACCGATCGCATCGCGGTCATCCACTGCGACGACATCGGGATGTGCCGCGCTGCGAACGACGGCGCCTTCGAGGCGCTGCGCAACGGTCCTGCGACCTGCGGCAGCATCATGGTTCCGTGCCCGGCGTTTCCCGAGGCGGCGGAGTGGGCGCGCACCCATCCGGAGCTCGACCTCGGGATCCACCTGACCCTCAATGCCGAGTGGCCGGAGCATCGCTGGGGGCCGGTGGCCGGCGCGTCCGCGGTGCCCTCGCTGGTGGACGCGGCCGGCCAGCTGCTCCCCACGACCCTCGAGACCGCCGTGCGCGCGAAGCCCGCGGAGGTGGAGATCGAGCTGCACGCCCAGGTGGACCTCGCTCTCCAGACGGGTATCGACGCGACCCATCTCGACACCCACATGGGCACCTGCTTCGTCCCCTCGCTGGTGGAGATCTACGCCGGGCTGGCGGAGGAGTACGAGCTGCCGGTCTTCGCGGTGCGACCGGACCCGGCCGAGCTCGCGCGGCGCGGGCTCGGCGCCGCCATCGACGTGTACGTCCGGGTCCTCGATGTGCTCGCGGCGGCGAACGCGCCCGTGCTCGACGCCTTCGACGACGACTCGCTGGGCTTCGCGCCCGGCGAGGGCGCGGCCCACAACGAGCGGCGGCTCGCGCGCCTCGCCCCTGGCGTCACCTACCTGATCTGTCATCCGGCCCGGGGCGGCGCCGAGCTCGAATCGATCGCGAGCGACGCCCACGCCCGCGACTTCGAGCGGACCTTCTACGGCGGCGCCGCCGGCCGCCGGGCGTTCGAGGCCGAGGGCATTCGCACGCTCGGGATGCGAGCCCTGCGCGACCTCATGCGCGGCGGCGGCTAGCGCGCGGCTGGGCTAGGAGCCTGACCCAAGATCGGG
>JAOTUO010000087.1 GCA_029863845.1 Myxococcales bacterium | reverse complement strand
ACTATTCAAAGAGTTAGCTGGTGGCCCAGGGCAGAATCGAACTGCCGACACCTTGATTTTCAGTCAAGTGCTCTACCAACTGAGCTACCGGGCCACGGCGCGGGAATCTAGCCGTTGTCGGGGCGTTGGGCAGGGGGGTGGGCCGCCGGGGGGCGGCCGGGCGGGGCGCGGTCCGGCCTCGGCGGGTGGGGAGGGGGCCGAAGCGTCTCTGTGGGTCGGCGGTGGGCGCCGCCGATCAGCCGGCGTCGGCGCCTGCGGGGGCGTCAGCGGAGGTGCTCGCGCCGGCCGGCTCGATCCGGACCGATTCCATCACCACGGCGTCGGGGTGGGGACGGTCGCGCGGGCCGAAGCGGCCGTACTTGTCGATGGCGACGCGGGTCACGGCGTCGACCACGTCGAGGCTCTCGATCACGCGGCCGAAGGCGGAGTAGCGGCCGTCGAGGTGGCGCGTGTCCTGGTGGACGATGAAGAACTGGCTGCCGCCGCTGTTGCGGTCGCCGGTGTTGGCCATGGAGACCACGCCCCGCACGTGGGGGAAGGCGCTGAACTCGTCGTCGATTTTGTAGCCGGGGCCGCCCTTGCCGTCGTCGCGCGGGTCCTTGTTCTTGCTGGCCGGGTCGCCGCCCTGGATCATGAAGCCCGGGATCACCCGGTGGAAGGTGGTGCCGTCGTAGAAGCCCTCGTTCACGAGCTTCGCGAAGTTCGCGACGGTCTGGGGCGCGATCTCGGGCAGCAGCTCGATGCGGATCACGCCGAGGTCCTTCAGCGTGATCGCGGCGATGTCGTGGGGCCCCCTGGCGACGAGCTCGGAGATCAGCGCGTCGGCCGACGGCGCCGCTTCGGGGGCTCGGGCGTTCTCGTCGCCGCCGCAGGCGAGCGCGAACGCGGCGCCGAGCGCAAGCGCGGCGAGCCCGGCGCAGGTCGGACGCTTCGTGAAGCGGCGCATGGCGACCCTCCTTCGGCACGCGGCGTCGGAGAATTGAGGATCGCCGGCGGGGCCGTCAAGACCGGCGCGGCCCTGTGATAGGCTGCGCCGCGTGACGGCGACCAACCGCGCTCTTCGGCTCGCGAGCGTCGGCCTCGCGCTGGCCGTCGGCTGCGCGGCGCCGCTGGCTCCGTCGACGGGTCGCGCCGCCGCGCGCTCCCCCGCCTACGCGAAGCAAGGCATGGTCGCCAGCTCCCAGGCCGATGCCACGCGCGCGGGTGTCGCCATCCTGAAGGCCGGGGGCAATGCCGTCGATGCCGCGGTGGCGACGGCCTTCGCGCTGGGCGTCGCGCAGCCCTACTCCACGGGCATCGGCGGCGGCGGCTTCCTCCTGATCCGCCTCGCTTCCGGCGAGATCGTCGCGGTCGACGCGCGCGAGACGGCGCCGGCCGCCGCGGACCGCGACATGTACGTGCGGCCCGGCGTCCCGGAGCAGGCGTCGCTCGCGGGGCCCCTCGCGGTGGCGACGCCGGGCATGGTCGCGGGCCTGGCGCTGGTGCTCGAGCGCTACGGGACGCTGTCGCTGGTGGAGGTGATGGCCCCGGCGATCCATCTCGCCGACGAGGGCTTCGCCATCGGCCCCGTCCATGCGCGCATGCTCGAGCGCATGCGCGGCTACGGGATGCCGGACCGATTCCCCGAGACGGGCCGCATCCAGTTTCCCCCGCCCGGGACGCCCAGCGAACCGGGCTGGCGGCTGGTCCAGACGGATCTGGCGCGCACGCTGACGACGATCGCACAGGGCGGCCCCGACGCCTTCTACCGCGGACCCATCGCCGACGCGATCGCCGACGCCATGCAGAAGGACGGGGGGCTCGTCACCCGCGCGGACCTGGCGGCCTACCGTCCCGTGCTGCGCGAGCCCGTGCGCGGCACGTATCGAGGCTACGAGGTCTGGTCGTTTCCGCCGCCGTCGTCGGGCGGCGCGATCCTGATCGAGATGCTGAACATCCTCGAGGGCTTCGATCTCGCGAGCCGCGGCGCGGGCTCGTCGGCGAGCCTGCACCCGATTGCCGAGGCCATGAAGCTCGCGTTCGCCGATCGCGCCGCCTGGTTCGGAGACCCGGACTTCGTCGAGGTTCCCGTGGCGCGCCTCACCGCGAAGCCGTACGCGGCGCAGCTGCGCGCGCGCATCAACCCGGCCTGGTGGCGGCGCGCCCCCTGGACGTGGACGGCCGACGAGACGGCGATCCGCGTGCGCGGCGCTGGGCTCCCCCTCGACGACTCCGGCACCGCCCACTTCTCCGTCACCGACGCCGTCGGCAACGTCGTCGCGATGACCGGCACCGTCAACACGCCCTTCGGCTCCGGCGTCACGGTGCCCGGGACGGGCATCGTGCTCAACAACGAGATGGACGACTTCGCCAAGGCGCCCAATGCGCCCAACGTGTACGGGCTCGTCGATACGCGCGGCGCCAACGCCGTCGCGCCGGGCAAGCGGCCGCTCTCCAGCATGACGCCGACGATCCTCTTGCAGGGCGGCCGACCCACGATGGTGACGGGCAGCCCGGGCGGCCCGCGCATCATCACCACGGTGCTGCTCTCGATCCTGAACGTGATCGACTACGGGATGGACGTGCAGGCGTCGGTGTCGGCGCCGCGCTTCCACCACCAGTGGGTGCCGGACAAGCTCTTCGTGGAGCCCGCGATTCCCGTGGAGGTGATCGACGGGCTGCGCCGCCGAGGCCACCACGTCGAAGTCTCGCCGGGCGACTGGTCGAGCGCCCAGGCGATCGTGATCGAACCCGAGACGGGCTGGCACCTGGGCGGCAGCGACCCCCGCAGCGACGGTCTGGCGCTGGGCTTCTAGGCAGCCCGCTCCCGACGGCTCGCCCGGCGCCGGAGGGTTCCTCGGGAACGATGGGGACCTGGGGGCGGGGGCATTGACTTTCGTTTTACTTTCGTTATTATCGGTGTGCCCCGCAAGGTCCCGTGGGAGTCCGCGCCGTGGCTGTCGCACCGCTGGCGACCGTCGTTTCCTGGGACGCACGATCCGCTCGCGGCGACGCGGAAGCGCCTTCGCTGCACGCCGCTCCGGAGGCCTCGGCCCTTCACACCGAGCTGCGGGCGCGAGCCGCCTCCCAGGGGCCGCTGCGCCGCGCGTTGGCTGCCGTGGCCGGGCGCTTCGTCGCATTGCGCTCCTGGGAGCGCCTGGGCTTCGTTCGCCCCGGCGACTACGCGCGCGAGCGCCTGGGCCTCTCAAGCCGCCAGCTCCAGGACCTGGCCGCCGTGGACGCCGCGCTCCGGAAGCTCCTGGCGCTGGAGTCGGCGCTCGTCACCGGCGCCGTCTCGTGGACCCAGGCCCGCCTGTTGGCCCGGGTCGCCACGCCCGAGACCGAGCGGATCTGGCTCGACCGCGCGGCGACACGGACCGCCACCGCCCTCGAGCGCGCGGTCCGGCGCGTGGATACCGGCTCCCTGGAAGGCGGCGCCCTCAGCGCGGGCGACGATCCCGACGCCTGGCCGCGGGAGACGGTCTCGATCCGCTGCACACCCGAGGTGCGGGCGCGCTGGTGGCACGTCCGCCAGCTCGCGAACCGCGTGGCCGGCGAATCGCTTTCGCCCGCAGCCTGCGCTGAGGCCGTGGCCGCCGAGGTGCTCTCGGCGCTGCCCGCCGCGCTGCCGGATGCAGACCGCCCGCTGCGCTGGGATGCGGCAACCGTCGGGCCGCCTCCGGCGGGGCGCGCGCTCCGCCGCGAACGCCGCACGTGCAGGCTTCGGGACGAGCCCAAGGACGACGCGATCCGCGCTCGCCTGCCGCGCTCCCTGCGCGGGCTGGTCGAAGGCCTCGCCGCGGCCGACGCTTTCGAGCTCGACCGCCGCCTGCGCCGCGCCGTGGCCCTCGAGCAGCGACTGGAGGCGCGCCTGGGGCCGCTGCTGCGCGTCGTCGCTGACGGGCGGCTTCACGAAGCCCTGGGCTTCCGGCGCTTCGACGCCTACGTGCGCACCCACCTCGGGATGGCGGCGCGCCGGGCCCAGGCGCTGGTGCGCCTGGAACGGATGGGCGACCGCGTGCCCGCGCTGCGCGCGGCCTACCGCGAGGGGAGCCTGTCCTGGGTAAAGGCCCACGCGCTGGTGCCCGTCCTGGTGCTGGGCGTCGGGCCCGAGGCGGGCGAGTGCTGGGTGGCGTGGGCGGGGCGCGTCACCGTGCGGCGGCTGGACGCCGACGTCGGGCAGGCGCTGGTGCTCCACGCCGCGGACCCGGCGGCCTGGGACGCGACGGCGGGATTGCCGGACGCCGCGCGTCCGGAAGACGCGTCGTCGGAAGCGCCCCGTTCGCAAATCCGTGCGCATTCCACGCGCCCGGAAGAGACCACCCGCTGCTTCTTCACGACGCCCCGCGAGGTGGCGCGGCTGGTGCGGGCTGTGCTCTGCACGGTGCGGCGCCGCCTGGGGCTCCGCACGACCGAGGGCGAGGCCTTCGGGTGGATCCTGGATCACGCCATCGCCGTCTGGAGCCTGGACGCGAACGGCAGCACCCGCGTCCGCCGCGAGCACCGCGTCTTCCAGCGAGACGGCTGGCGCTGCACGGTGCCCGGCTGCTCGTCGTACCGGAACCTGCACGACCACCACGTGGTGTTCCGCGCGGCGGGCGGGTCGAACGCGCTCGCAAATCGCACCACGCTGTGTGCCGCCCACCACCTGCGCGGGGTGCACGCGGGCGTGGTGCGCTGCACCGGCGAGGCACCGGCGGACCTGCGCTTCGAGCTGGGAGTGCGCTCGCCGCTCCCGCCGCTCGAGCACTACGCCTCCGGTGACGTGCGGGTGACGGATCAGGGCTTGACGACGGCGAGCGTGTAGGCGTCGAGGTCGATCACGCGGCGCGCCACGCGCAGCACGGCCTCGCGATCGATCGCCGCGACGCGCTCGGGAAGCTCGCGGTAGGCACCGGGCCCCAGGCCGTAGAGGGCGTCGAGGGACACGTGGGCGGCGTGAAAGGCATTTCGCTGCTGGTCGATGGCGAAGTTTCCGATCAGGTAGCGCTTGGCGCGCTCGAGCTGGCCGCTCTCCGGCGGGGCGTCGACCGTGCGCTTCAGCTCGTCCAGCAACCCGTGGCGCGCCTCGTCGAGCTTCTCCGGCGCCGTCGCGATGTAGACCCCGAAGTAGCCGGGCGCCACGCCCTCGACGTTCACGGCGCTCACCGTGTAGGCGAGGCTGCGGCGGTCGCGCAGCTCGAGGAAGAGACGTCCGCCCTGTCCCGCGAGCAGCTGCGAGATCACCTCCAGCGCGAAGCGGTCACCGTCGTCCACGGTGAGGCCGCGGAAGCCGATCACCAGGTGCGCCTGGGCACGGTCCTTGTGCAGCTCGGCGGTGCGGATTTCGTGCGGCTCCTCCTCGGCCACCGGCGAGGGCGCTGCGAAGGGAGAGCCGTCGAGGTCGCCGAGGCGCGCCGAGATGCCCCGCGCCAGCTCGTCGGGATCAACGTCCCCCGCCACCGCGAGCGAGCAGTTGCGCCCGCGAATCAGGTGCCCGTGGTGCGCGACGATCTTGTCGCGGTCGAAGGTGGGCACCGTCTGTGCGGTACCGAGCATGGGCTGCCGGTACGGATGTGTGCGGTAGTGCGTCTCGGCGAAGAGCAGGAACGCCCGCTGCGCCAGGCGATCCTCGCGGCGCTCGATGGCGGCGAGCGTCTCGCGCCGCTCGCGCTCGAGCTCCTCGGCGTCGAAGGCGGGCTCGAGGAGTACCTCCGCGAAGAGGTCGAGGGCCGCGTCGAGCTTCGCGCTCGTTGCCTCGAGTGTGAGACCCAGGCTGCTGCGCCCCGAGAAGCCGTCGATCTCCGCCGCCAGGCCTTCGACGCTGCGGGCGAAGCCGGCCGCCGAGTGGCCGCGCGTGCCGCGCAGCCACATGTGGCTGAGGAAGCTCGAGAGGCCCGAGGTGCTCGCGTCCTCCGCCAGCAGACCGCCGCGGAAGGCGGCGCGCACCGCCACCACCGGGAGGTCGCGACGCGGCACGATGTGAAGCGCCGCGCCGTTCTCGAGCCGATAGCTGTGGATACCCGGGCTCGGCGCCGGCGCGACCGCGCGCGGCGCGGCGAAGCGGCGCGCCGTGCGCCCGACGCCCCGTTCGACGGCTGCGGCCGTCGCGGCCGCGTCGAGGGCGGGCGCCGCGGCTTCGGGGTAGATCGCGCCGACGGTGAGGCGCTCGCACGCCAGGTAGGCGCGGGCAACGCGGTGCAGGTCGGCGGGCGTGGCCCGACGCACGGCGTCGAGGTAGCGCGGCTCGGCGTCGACGTCGCCGGCCAGCACCGCGAAGCTGCCCAGCTTCTGCGCCAGCCCCGAGATGCTCTCGCGTTCGAAGTCCTCCATGGCCAGGAAGTTGGCGCGCGCCTTCTCGAGCTCCTCCTCGCTCACGGGATCCGCCCGCAGGCGTTCGACCTCGGCGACGGCGGCCTCGATGGAGGCGGCGGCGCGCTCGACGTCGCTGTCGATGCTGACGGCGAAGCAGCCCGGGTCGAGGGGCGTGTAGCTGGAGGCGTCGATGCGTTCGGCCAGGCCCGCGCGCTCCTTCACGTTTCGCACCAGCCGGCTGCTGTCGCCGCTGCCGAGGACGAAGGCCAGCAGGTCGAGGTGCGCGGCATCGGGGTGGCTCAGCCCGACGGTCGGGTAGGCGAACTCGAGGCTGGTCCGCTCGAAGGGCCGCGCCAGGGCGATGCTGCGGAGCTGCGACTGCGGGGGCTCCGCCGGGCGCGCCCGGCGCGCGCCGGCGGGCTTGGCGTCCGCGAAGGCGGCGCGCACCTGCTCGAGCAGCGCGCGCCGGTCGAAGTCGCCGGCCGCCACCACCAGCAGGTTGTCGGGCGCGTACCAGCGCTCGAAGAAGGCGCACAGACGCGCCCGGTCGATGGCCGCGACGCTGTCGCGGCTGCCCAGGATCGGCGCGCGGTACGGGTGCACGCGGTAGGCCTCGGCGAAGACGGCGGTGCCGAGGACGTGCAGCGGCGAGTCCTCGCTGCGCCGGATCTCCTCGAGGACGACCTCGATCTCGCGCTCGATCTCGGCGGGCTCGAAGGCGGCGTGCTGGACGGCGTCGCAGATCACGTCGACGCCGACGGCGAAGCGATCGCTCGGGAGGGTCGCGTGGTAGACGGTGATGTCGAAGGAGGTGTAGGCGTTGATGCGGCCGCCGGCGCCCTCCACCTCTCCGGCGATCTGGCCCACGCCGCGGCGCGCGGTCCCCTTGAACAGCATGTGTTCGTGGAAGTGGGCGAGGCCCGACTCGTCGGGTCCCTCGTCGGCGGAGCCCGCGCGCGCCCAGACCTGGAACTCCGCCACGGGAGCCCGGTGCGCCTCGCAGAGGAGCACGCTCAGTCCGTTGGAGAGGACCTCCCTGTGGATCTCGGCGCCGGCCACGGTGAGGCGAGGGTAGCGCGGTACGCTCGGGGCGTGCGAGATGCCAGCGTCGGCGTGTACGTCCACGTCCCGTTCTGCGAGCGGGTCTGCCCCTACTGCGACTTCGCCGTGGTGGCGGCGCGGTCGCTGGGGAGCGCGGAGGAGTCGCGCTACGTCGATGCGCTCCTGAGTGAGCTGGAGGCGCGGCGCGCGGCCTTCGCCGGGCGCTCGCTCGCGAGCCTCTACCTCGGCGGCGGAACGCCGTCGCTGCTGCGGCCGCCTTCGATCGCGCGCATCATTGCGGCGGTGCGGGAGGCCTTCGCCGGCGGGGGCCCCCCGGAGATCACGCTCGAAGTGAACCCCAGCACGCTGGAGCGCGAGCGCCTCCCCGGCTTCCGCGAGGCCGGCGTCGACCGCGTCTCCGTCGGCATCCAGTCCTTCGACGACGAGGTGCTGCGGCGCCTGGGCCGCGCGCACCGGGCGGAAGCGGGGCGGGGCACGCTGCGCGCCTGCCGCGACGCGGGCTTCGGGTCGGTCTCGATCGATCTGATCCTGGCCGCGCCGGCGCAGACGCTCTCGCGTTTCGAGCGGGACCTGGCCGAGGCGGTGGCCTTCGCCCCTGAGCACGTCTCTACCTACGAGCTCACGATCGAGCCGGGCACGCCGTTTGCGACGGCCGCGGCCCGCGGACAGCTGGTGCGCCCCGCCGACCCGGACGCGCGCGAGCGCCTGGCGGTGAGCATGATCGAGACGGCCGAGGCGCGGCTCGGCGCGGCCGGCTTCGTGCGCTACGAGCTGTCGAACTACGCGCATCCGGGTTTCGAGGCGGTCCACAATCGGCGCTATTGGGAGCGCCGCCCGGTGCTGGGCCTCGGCGTGGGGGCCTTTTCGACCGATCCCCCGGCACCCGAAACGCCGTTTGGGATCAGGCGCTCGAACCGGCGCGAGCTGGCGGCCTACCTCGAGGCCGTGGCCGCGGGCCGCTCGCCCGAGGCGGGCCCCGGCGAGGCCCTGGACGCCCGGACCTCCCGCGCCGAGGCGGTGTTCCTCGCGCTGCGGACGGCGCGCGGTCTGGACGCGGCGGACTTCGCACGGGAGTTCGGCGGGCCGCCGCGGCGCTTCCACGGAGCGGTGATCGACGAGCTCGTGTCGCTGGGCCTGCTCGTCGAGGCGGCCCGAGATGGGGATCTTTGCCTCACAGCGCGCGGCAGGCTGCTCTCCGACAGCGTCTTCGAGCGCTTCGTGTGAGCGGAACGGAAACGGGTCTGGCGGGCTCCGGCGAAGGGTGGTACCCCCTTTTCCTCAGGATTCCCTGAGGTTTAGGTGCTGCGTCAAGCATCCGGCAGCGAAGCAGGGCTCAAGCTGAACGCGCGGCAGGCCGTCGTGCTACGTGCCATGGTGAGCGCCTACGTGGGCGAAGCGTCCCCGATCGGTTCGGCGACGCTCTCGCACCTGCTGCCCGTGAACCTGTCCTCGGCGAGCATCCGCACGACGCTCGCCGAGCTCACCCGGCTTGGGCTCGCGGAGCAGCCCCATCCCTCGGCCGGCCGGATTCCCACGGAGCGCGGACTGCGCTTCTTCATCGACGAGCTGCTGGACCCGACCCATCTGGGCGCCTACGAGCGACGCGCCATCGCGTCCAGCGTCGACGCGGCCGAGGTGGACAGCGTGATGCAGGTGGCCTCCCAGCTCCTCTCGGAGCGCACGCACCAGCTCGGCTTCGTGGTCACCCCGCGCATCGACCGGATCGTGCTCCAGCACGTGAGCCTCGTGCGCCTCACGACCGACCGGGTGCTCGTGGTGCTCGTGTCCCAGGCCGGCGAGACGCACCGGCGCCTCGTCGACGAGGCGAGCGACTCCGACCAGGCCGAGCTCGACCGGATCGCAGCGATGCTCAACGAGCGCGTCGTGGGCCGGACGTTGCCGGAAGTGCGGGCGGTGCTGGCGCGCGAGGCCCGCCTCCTGCAGCGCCGGGCTGACCGCCTCCTGGCCCGTGCCATCGACCTCGGCGCCCGGGCCCTGGCCTGCGAAGACGGCGAGGCCGTGGACCTCGTCATCGAGACGCGGCTCGCGCTGCTCGATCAGCCCGAGTTCCGGGATCCGCGACGGCTGCGCGACGTTCTCGCCGCCGTCGAGACCAAGGAGCGCCTGCTCGAGGTCATCGATCGGATGCTCGGAGAAGAGGAAGAGGGGGTGAGCGTCGCCTTCGGCGAGGAGGTCGACGAGCCGTCGCTCCGCTGCTGCGCGCTGGTCGCGACGCACTACGGGCGCCGCGAGTCGGACGAGCAGGGGCCTCTCGGCGTGCTGGGCGTGATCGGGCCGAGCCGCATGGACTACGGCCGCGTGATCTCGTTGGTCGAATACCTCTCCCAGGTGATGACGGAGCGACTCAGCGCGTGAGCGGCAAGCACCCGACGCAGACCGACGAGGGCTGGGAGTCCATGGCCGAGGAGGAGTCGGCGGGCTCGCTCGCGCAGAACCCCGAGCTGGAGGACGCGCTGCGCGAGGCCGCGGACGCGATCGATGAAAGCGGCCGGGTCGCCCACCCGGAAGCGTCGGCGGAAGACGCGGCCGCAGCCTCCGGCGACGCCCCGGGGGAAGAGCCGAAGGGTGAGCGCACGGAGCTCGAGCTGGCCCAGGATCGACTCGTTCGCATGCAGGCCGACTTCGAGAACTTCCGCCGGCGCGCGCTCAAGGAACTCACGGAGGCCCGTCAGTACGGCCACCAGAATCTCGTCAAGGATCTCCTCTCAACGGTCGATAATCTGGAGCGGGCGATCGAGCATGCCCGTGGAGCCAACGAGAGCGGGGAGTTCAAGAGCCTTTTGCAGGGCGTCGAGCTGGTGCAGCGCGAGCTGATCGGCGTGATGTCGAAGCACGGCGTCAACGAGATCGAGGCATTCGGCAAGCTCTTCGACCCTGCGCTTCACGAGGCGATGGCGCAAACGCCGGACGACTCGGTGCCCGCGAACACGGTCGTCCAGGTACTGGAGAAGGGATACCAGCTGCGGGGACGCCTCATCCGGCCGTCGCGGGTCATCGTGGCCCGGGGTCCGGAGGGCAGCGAAGACGAAGAGAACGGCGAGGGCGGAACCACCGATTGACCCCGGACGGTGGCCTCGCAGGGGGAGGGGCCAACCTCGATGGGTAAGGTCATCGGCATCGACCTCGGTACCACGAACTCGTGTGTCGCCGTGTTCGAGAACGGCGAGAGCCACGTCATCGCCAACACCGAGGGCGCGCGCACGACGCCGTCCATCGTGGCCTTCACCCCCAGCGGAGAGAAGCTCGTCGGACAGATCGCCAAGCGCCAGGCGGTCACGAATCCCGAGAACACGATCTTCGCCGTGAAGCGCCTGATCGGGCGCAAGCACGACAGCGACGAGGTGAAGCGCTTCAGCAGCTTCGCGCCCTTCAAGGTCGAGAAGTCTGAGAACGGCGATGCCTGGGTCCAGGTGAAGGACCGCGCCTACTCGCCCCAGGAGATCTCGGCGATGATCCTCTCGAAGATGAAGGACACGGCATCCGACTACATCGGGGAGCCCGTCGAGGACGTGGTGGTCACGGTGCCCGCCTACTTCGACGACTCGCAGCGCCAGGCCACCCAGGACGCCGGAAAGATCGCCGGCCTCAACGTGCTGCGCATCATCAACGAGCCGACGGCGGCGGCCCTGTCCTTCGGCCTCGGCGACTCGCAGAACCGCAAGCTCGCGGTCTTCGACCTCGGGGGCGGCACCTTCGACATCTCGATCCTCGAGATCGCCAACGGCGTGTTCGAGGTGCGCAGCACCAACGGCGATACCTACCTCGGCGGCGAGGACTTCGATCAGGAAATCTGCTCGCACATCCTCAATGAGTTCAAGGCCGAGCACGGCCTCGACCTGCGCACCGACAAGATGGCCCTCCAGCGCATCAAGGAGGCCTCGGAGCGCGCCAAGCACGAGCTCTCTTCCTGCGAGGAGACGGACGTGAATCTGCCCTTCATCGCGGCGGACGAGTCGGGCCCGAAGCACCTGACGACCACCCTGACGCGCGAGAAGCTCGAGGAGCTCGTCCGGGACCTGGTGGAGCGGCTCGTGTCGCCGTGCAAGTTGGCCCTCGAGGACGCCGGGCTCCGCCGCGAGGAAATCGACGAGGTGATCCTGGTCGGCGGCATGACGCGCATGCCGATCGTCGAGCGCAAGGTGGTGGAGATCTTCGGCAAGGCCCCCAACAAGGGTGTCAACCCCGACGAGATCGTGGCGAGCGGCGCCGCCATCCAGGGCGGCGTGCTCAAGGGTGAAGTGAGCAGCGTGCTGCTGCTCGACGTCACGCCGCTCTCGCTCGGTGTGGAGACCCAGGGCGGCGTCGCCACCAAGATCATCGAGCGCAACACGACGATCCCGACCTCGAGCGGCCAGGTCTTTTCGACCACCGAGGACGACCAGACCGTCGTGAGCATCCACGTGGTTCAGGGCGAGCGCGAAATGGCGGCCGACAACAAGACGCTGGGTCGCTTCGATCTCGTGGGCATTCCAACGGCGCCGCGCGGGGTGCCGCAGATCGAAGTCAGCTTCGAGATCGACGCCGACGGCGTCGTGAACGTCTCCGCCAAGGACCTCGGCAGCGGGAAGTCCCAGGCCATCCGCGTCACGGCGTCGGGCGGCCTCAGCGAGCAGGACATCGAGAGCCTCGTGACGGAGGCCGAGCAGCACACCCAGGCCGACCGGGATCGGCGGGACCTCGTGGAGCTCCGCAACAAGGCCGACGGGCTCGTCTACTCCACCGAGCGCACCCTCGAGGAGTTCGCCGAGAACGTGACGGCCGAGGACCGCAAGCAGCTCGAGGCGGCGATCGAGAAGACCCGCGCGTCCGTGAAGGGCGATGACGCGGTGGCGCTTCGCGCCGTCGTTGACGAACTCTCCGCTCTCACCTACAAGATGACCGAGCAGCTGTACGCCGAGCTCGGGGGGGACGACACCGAATAGCCCCCGGTCCCCTCGGTCGATCCCCGCCGCTGCCCCGAGGCCCGTGCACGTGCACAAGCGCGACTACTACGACGTTCTGGGCGTCCCTCGCAGTGCGGACGAGGCGCAGCTCAAGCAGGCGTATCGCCAGCTCGCCCTCCAGCACCACCCGGATCGCAGCCCGGACGACCCGGAGGCCGAGGAGCGCTTCAAGGAGGCCTCGGAGGCCTACGCCGTGCTCTCGGACCCGGAGAAGCGGCGCGCCTACGACCGCTTCGGCTTCGAGGGCGTGGGCGCCGGCGGCGCGCCCGGCGGCTTTCCGGACTTCGGCGACCTCGGGAACTTCAACGACCTGTTCAACGACCTGTTCGGGGATCTCTTCGGCAGCCGCGGCGGACGCCGCCGCGGCCGCGGCCAGCGCGGCGCAGACCTCCGATACAGCCTGGAGATCGATCTCGGCGACGTGCTCACGGGGGTCGAATCCCAGATCAAGATTCCCAAGACGCGGTCGTGCAACACCTGCAGTGGCACCGGTGCGCGCGCGGGGACGCAGCCCGAGCGTTGCGGCCGCTGCCGGGGCACGGGGCAGGTCGTGCTCCAGCAGGGCTTCTTCCGCATCAGCCGCCCCTGCGACGCCTGCGGGGGGGTCGGCGAGATCGTCCGCGAGCGCTGCCGCGACTGCCGCGGCTCGGGGCGCACCGAGGGCATGTACGCGATCCAGGTCCGCGTGCCCGCCGGCGTCGAGGAAGGCATGCGCCTGCGGGTGGCTGGCGAGGGCGAGGCCGGCATCGCCGGCGGACCCCCCGGCGACCTCTATGTCGTGATCGCGGTCAAGCCGCACGATCTGTTCGAACGCGACGGCGCCGATCTCCACTGCCGGGTTCCGATCGCGTTCACCCAGGCTGCGCTCGGTGCCGAGATCGAGGTGCCGACCCTCGACGGGAAGATGAAGCTCCGGGTGCCGGAGGGTACGCAGTCCGGAAAAATGATGCGGCTGCGGGGGAAGGGCCTGCCGACGGTGCGTTCGGCGGCGCGCGGGGACCAGCTGGTGCACATTTTCGTGGAGGTGCCGACGCGGCTCAGCAGCAGCCAGCGCGAGCTGTTGGAGAGGTTCGCCGAGGAGATGGGTTCGGAGACATCGCCCGTGACGCGCAGCTTCGTGGAGAAGCTGCGGGACTTGTTCGACTAGCGATCGT
>JAOTUO010000391.1 GCA_029863845.1 Myxococcales bacterium | reverse complement strand
CGGAGAACCCCGTCCGGGCTTCGAGCGTGAGCGTGACGGGGGTCGGCGCGCTGTGGCTCAAGCTCCAGGAATACATCACACGGAGCCAGATCCTGGGCTTCGGGCTCGCCTTCACGGTGATCGGCGTCCTGCTGTGCGTCGTGTTCCAGTCCGTGAAGACGGGCCTGATCGCGATGGTTCCGAACCTGTCTCCGGTCGTTCTCACGCTGGGTCTGATGGGATGGCTCGACGTGCCCCTGGACTACGTGCGGCTGCTGATCGCGAGCGTCGCCATCGGGATTTCGGTGGACGACACCATCCACCACGTGACCCGCTTTCGCGGGGAGTTCCGGCGCAGCGGCAGCTACGATCAGGCGCTTCGCGTCTCGATGGCGAACGTGGGCCGCGCGCTCGTCATCACGTCCGTGGTCCTGGTGACCGGCTTCCTCGTGTTCCGGCTCTCGCAGCTCGAAAGCACGGTGATCTTCGGATCGCTGCTCGCCACCACCATCACCGTGGCGCTCGCGGCGGACTTCCTGCTCATGCCCGCCCTGATCCTGACGCTCGAGCCCTTCGGGCCGGGCGTCACCACTCCATCCGGACCCCCAGCGCCACGGAGTGCTCCACCAGGTCGCGATTGAGGACGGCGTCGTAGTCGGCAAAGACATGGAGCTTGCCGGCCGTCGTGACCGTCCAGCTGGCGCCGACGACGAAGCCGTCCGCCGGGGAGTCGGCGCCGCGCACGAGCCAGGAGCCGCCGGTCGCAGCCGCCGGGAGCACGCCCTGGATCTCGCGGTCGCGATCCCCGAACTCGTGCGCCCAGCGCACCCGGACCTCGGGGGTCCACCAGGTTTCCCGGTCCATCTGGATCGTCCCGTGGAAGCGCAAGCCGACGCCGCTCACCACGGAATCCAGGCTCTCGCTCTCCACCGTCAGGTTGAGCGAATCGGCGCCCTTCTCCGTGTAGCCCTCGGTCTGGACGTGCACGTAGTCGAAGGAGGCGAGGGGCTGGACGGACACCCCCCAGAGTTCGACGAGGTTGACGCCGGCCTCGATGGCCGCCCCGGCGTCCCAGCCGTTGAAGTCGGCCTCCGCGGTCCGGTCGATGTCGGCGAACACGATCCTGCGCGACGTGTTCATGTCGCTGTAGGCGAAGCGCGCGGACGCGCTCAGGTACGTGAGCGGCGTTACGCGACCGGCGTAGAGCGCCCCCTGGAACGTGTTCGCGTCGCCCGAGCCGTTGCGCTGCTTGAAGTCGAGGTCGACCGTTCGCGCATAGCCCGCCGCGCCGCCCACCACGACGTGGTTCGCGAGCCTCTGGTCGAATCCCAGAGAGGTGCCCGCGATCGAGTAGTCCACGTCGCTTGCGTTGGCGTCGCCCTCGAGATCGCCAAAGAGGCCGTAGCCGTCGATCCAGGCGCCGGGCCCGAATTCCTGGTCGTCGGGCGCCAGCGAGACGGCGGCCGCGAGCCCCCCCAGCGCCAGCGTCGACCGCAGCGCGGAGGGGCTGACGCGCGGTTGCGTCCGTGCCCCGCGCTGCGGCGACGCGGCGTGGAGGTTCGCACCGGCATCGCCGCCCCAGGCGAACAGCGCCTCACTGTTCCGCCACGCGAAGCCGCGCACGCGCTCGTGGACGCTGCGATTGAAGCGGGTGGCGACGGCCAGTCGCGTCGTCGGGAACCCGGTCAGCGGCTCGCCCCCGATGGCGTCCAGGCGCCGCTGCACCTCCTCCTCCTCCCTCAGCGGTGGCAGCTGCGCCGTCAGGTTCTGGAAGACGAGATCGAGGTCGCCGGTAGCGGTGGGCTTCGCCGCATCGAGCCCCGCGGCCACGGCCGTCTGGTTCGGCGTCTGCGCGAAATCCGAGAACGTGGCGTCGTTCTCCTGGACGGTGAGGCTCACGGTCCCGGTGGAGCAGTCCGAGAGCAGGGCATCCAGAAAAAGCGAGTTCGTGCTCGCCGAGTCGAACGAGCCGTTGCACACGCCGGTGGCCGTGAGGATCGGCACGGTGACACCCATTCCGGAGTAATCGCCGGGTTCCGGGAGCGCCCGCACGCTCACCCCCGGCTGGATGTCGGCGTCTCCGTTGACCATCAGCAGGTCGCCGCCGCCACTGTCGTTCACCTCGGCTTCCAGCACCGACCCGTCGTTGAAGACGACGTTCCCCACCGTCAGCGTGCCGATCGCGTTGCCGGGGGACACGGTCCCGTCCACGGTCAGGGTGTTGTTGACCGTGCCGTTTCCCCCGAAGGTTGCGCCGGCATCGACTTGGACGTTGCTGTTGATGAGGATCGGAAACGGAGCGGCCGCGCTCGCGAGGTCGAGGCGACCGCCCGAGACGGTGGTCAGGCCGGTGTAGAACTGGTCCCGGTTCAGCGTGAGGCGCCCGGCGCCGGACTTCTCGACCGTCCCGTCGTCGCCGATGTTTCCGTCGAAGGTGCCATCCGTCGCCTGATCGAAGACGAGTGCGGCCCCGGCGATGACGTTGATGTCTCCCTGGAGGCTGCTCGTGTCACCCTGCAACGTACCGGCAGTCACGGTGGTGGGGCCGTCGTAGGTGTTCACCCCGACGAGAGTGAGCGTTCCAGTGCCTTCCTTCGTGAACAAACCGGTTCCGCTGATGTCGCCGGTGAAGGTCCCGTCGAAGTCCTGGTCGAGGGTCAGCGTCGGAGGGTTTAGAGGGTTCGGCGCCGGGTTGATGCGGGTATCGCCGATTGCGACGTCGCCCTGGAGGCTGTTGGTGTCCGCCTTCAGGATTCCCTCGCCGATCCCCGTCCCGCCTTCGTGGATGTTGGCGCCCGTCAGGGTGAGCGTGAACCTTCCGTCCTTGGCCAGGACTCCGGCGCCGCTGACGACGTGAGCGAACACCCGGTCGTCGCCGGCAAGATCCAGATCCAGAAACAGCGCGCCGCTGCCGCCCACGTCGACGTCGCCCTGCATGTCATCCGGGTCGATCCAGAGGACGCCGGTCGTGACGGTCGTGCCGCCCGTGTGCGTGAGCGGCCCGTTGACCGTGAGGATTCCGAAGCACTTTGCGCCGTCGACCGCTTCGACGCAACCGGTCTGGAGGGCGCCGATCTTCTC
>JAOTUO010000390.1 GCA_029863845.1 Myxococcales bacterium | reverse complement strand
GCGCGAACGGGGCGCTCGAGCATCAGAATGAGACCGCTGATGAAGTTGTTCATCACGTTCTGGCTGCCGAAGCCGATGCCGATCGCGAGCGCACCGCCGAGCACGGTAAAGGCCGTCAGCGGAAAATGGATCACGCGAAGGGCCAGCAACGTGAAGCCCACCAAAAGGGCATAGAAAGAGAGCGTCTGAAGGCCGTGCGCCGCACCGGCATCGAGCTTGAACCGGTCCTCGGCGATGCGGCCGACGAGCCCGGAGCCGCGACGGGAGGCCCATAGACCGACGCTGAAGAACACGAGCGCGAGCACGAGCGAGCCCACGGTGATCGGGGAATCGTTGACCGCTGTGATCTCATAGGTCCATACATCCCGGACCGCGCCAGCACCCCGAGAGACGTACTCCAGGAAATCGATGTGCCCGGTCTCGTCATGAATGTCGTCGAGGAGCCGGTCGGTCAATCGTTGATCCGCGGAAAGCGACGCCACTTCCGCGAGCATCGCCGCGTGCAAGCGGCGGAGCGTATCGCGTTGCTCCTCGAGAGCTGGGCGAAGTCGCGAGTCCTGGGCCAGTCCGCTGAGCTTCCCCTCGATCGCCTCGAGGCGACGAGTGAGATCGGCAGCACGGTCCTTTCGTTGAAGCTCGGCTTGCCTCAGTGCGTCGATGCGGTCGTTCGCCTCCGCTTCCCAGGCGTCCAGCTCGTCGCTTGGGGATCTTCCCTGGAGCAGCGCATCCCACCGTTCCCAGACGATACGCTGGTCGTCCAGTCGCTTGAGCTGCGCCTCCGCCAGGGCAATCTCCTGGCGAATCGCGTCGCGACGGGCTCCGAGAACTTCGATCTCCTGCAAGAGCTGCGTGGACGGCTCGGTTTGCTGCGAGAACCGGTTCTTCGCGGTGGTCAGCCGAAGCTCGGCCGTCGCGAGGAGGCGCTCCATCGACTCGACGGATCGCCGAAGCTCTCCCTCGCGCTGCGCCAGCGCGGCGACACCGGCGCTCACCTGCCGCTCGCCTCGAGCGAGCTGCTGTCGGATGGCCTCGATTCGCTCGGCGAACTCGGCTCGGTCCGCGTCCACGTCGCGCGCTCGCTCGGCGCCGCGCACCTCGAGCGTGCTCAGATGCACCTCTTCCTGCGCGATTCGGCTTGCGAGGTCGCGAAGGCGGACCGTCCGCTCAGCCGCCTCGCGCGCGACGTCCTCAGCTTGCGCTAATTCGCTCAATGCTCGGCGCCGGTTCCGCTCGGCCTCGTCGAACCTTTCCTTCGCCGACGCCAAGGCGTCGCGACGTTCGGCCAATTCCTGCGTGAGCTGCCGAGCCGCTTGCTCCCTGGCGAACTGCGCTTCGTAGAGCGCGTGGAGCGCATAGGGCGAGACTTCGTCCGGGCCTTCCGGTTTGCTCTCGTGAACGCGGCCCGCTTCCGGCGACGCGAGGATCGCCTGCTGGTCTAGGAGCGAGTCGATGGTTCGCAGCCGCTCGCGAATTTCACTCAGGTATTCGGCGTTTGCGGAGTCCGCCTTCGCTATCTCCGCATCGACGGTTTGGAACTCGCTGGAGACGGCTGCGCGGCGCGCAGTGATGCCCTCTGCACTTGTAGGCTCCTGGCTGGGAGTCGATTCTTCGGTCGCGCTCCCCGGCATTCCGGGGAGCTCTTGCGCGTCAACTCCGCCCGCCGGGGCGAGGGCGATGAGGAGGCCCAACCCGAGCGCTGTGAGCGGACGGGGGAGGCACAGGAGGGCCCCGAACGCGGAACCGCCGCCGCACGAGTCTCTTGTCGACTGTACCGTCATGCTCACGGGAACCTCCTCCACGAGGTTGCGTCGTTGGGCCGGCGAATCAACGTGTCAGCTCCTCGCCTGGCTTCTGAGGGATCCAATCCCGGTTGGGCTTCGATCGTGACCTGGATTGGCGAACAGGGCCAGCTCGTGTATGACGTGAACTCCAGGCCGCCGGTGACATCCCGCCCATCGACAGGTACACGGCGAGCCTACGCGTCGTTCTCCTGTTCCGTGGTGTTCTTGGGGTGGGCTACCAGCGTCTGGAAGAGCATGTCATTGGGCACGCGCCAGACCGCGTCGCGACCCTCGATGCGCGTCTCGGTCGGGCCCACCTGAACGAGAACTCCCGCCCGGCCTTCGATATCGACGTTCTGACCCACCTCGTAGCTCTGCCTCAGGTAGTGACCCGCGAGCAGCGCTTCGATGACACGGCGCGCCCCGACGGCGAATGCCAGCGCTACGCCAATCGCAAGTGCCCCGACGAGCGCGGTCAGTGCGGAGACGAGCAATTGGGTATCGACACCCAACTGCTCGAGGGACAGCACGAAGACCATGATGACCATCGCACCGCGAGCGCCCACACCGAGTGCCTGTGCATTCGCCACACCGGCGCTCGCTGCGGCCGAACTGATCAGGTCGGACACGAAACGCGCCAGCGCGGTGCCGACGATCAGGATGAGGACCGCGCCGATCACGTGCGGCAGGTACCCGATCAGGCGGTCAATCGGCTCCGTCACCGCCGTCAGTCCGAGGCGCTCGAAGGCCGACAGCACGAAGGTGAGCATCAGCAGCCAGAAGAGGAGCAGTCCCAGGATCTCCGAAGGCGCCCGCGACACTCCAGCCCCACTCAGGGTGTCCGAGAGGCCGAGCCGCTCGCACAGGCGATCGAGGCCCAGCCGGCGCAGGAGCCGGTGGCTCACCACGCTCACGGTCTTCGCTAGGACCCAGCCGAACACGAGCATCACGATCGCGCCCAAGAAGGCTGGCGCGAACTCGGCCGTGGTTCGGCCTAGTTCGGTGAGGCTGGAAATGATGAGTTGCTGCCACGCGTCGATCGGAAGCGTTTCGTTCATCGGCGTTTTGGCCCCGTAGGTCGAATAAGCCGGATCAGGATATCGAGCGCCGGAGCGCACACGCGAAGCACGAAAACGGACGTCGTGAGTTCGATCAGCTCCTTGGCCGAGATCGCCGTGTGGATCCGATGCATGGTGCGTGCCTTGAGCTCGCCGGACATCACCACCGGGTCGACCCGCAGCGGGGCGAGGAACTCCGCGGCGGCGCGCTCGTCATCGGATATCTTCGGACTG
>JAOTUO010000086.1 GCA_029863845.1 Myxococcales bacterium | reverse complement strand
CGTGCACCGAGGGGATTGGCGGCATGGCGCCCGGCGCGGGGTAGAGCCACGCGTTGCCCGGCTGCGCCGACTCCAGCCAGGTGTCGCCGTAGACGTCGCGGAGGGGTGACGCCTCGGCGCTCGCTTCGGTTTTGGCAGCGTCCAGGGCTTCGTCGAGCGCCTCGGGCTCGGCAGCGCCCGCATCCTCTTCGAGCGCCTCGACGCGCTGCACCGGACTCTCGGCGCTGGCGGCGCCGGCGTCCGGGAGCGTCGTCTGGGCGGGCGGCGTCTGCAGGGTGACCCCGTTCTCGGTGTAGCCGCGCAGCAGAGTCTGGGTGACCAGCAGTGCCTGGTCGTCGCGTCGGGCCACTGCCTCGAAGCGGATCGTGGCTTCCTCCTCGGGCTCGAGGTCTCCGATGCGGAAGGTGACGACGCCGTCGGCGGCGTCCGCGTTCAGGGGCTCGCCATCGATCGTAGCCGATCCCTCGACGAAGCTCAGGCCTTCCGGAAGGATCGCGGTCGCCGAGGTGCGTCGGGTTCCCACCTCCCCCGCCGCGAGCTCCATGCGGAAGTCGACGCCGTCTCCGTTGCGAGTCGCGAAGAGCTGCTGGTGCAGCGACGCCGTGGGCGGCCCGACCTTCTCCACGAAGAAGTCGGCCCGCCAGAGCGATCCGCTCTGAGGCTCGACGAATTGCGAGAAGGAGCGACCCGAGAAGCGGTTCCCCGGGCACTGCCGGGGCCGGTATCCCTGAGGCAGGGTATCGACGTCGAGCTGCACGACGTGGGTGTCCGAGGAGACCGCCGCGAAGTGGAAGCGGCCCTCGCTGTCGGTGACCACGTAGCTGCCGGTCTCGAGGAAGAGCCGAACTCCGGCGACGCCCTGGTGCGGGTCGTTCACCGGATCCCCGCACGCGCCGACCATCACGCGGCCGACGAGGAAGGCGCGCTCCGAGAGGATCTCCTCGCGAACGTCGACCGGGGCCTTTGCCTCGTTGGAGGTGACGCTGGCGCCCTGAGCCACCGCGCGATTCACCGCCAGGCCCGACCTGGCTCCCGGACCGACCCGGGCTACGTAGCGCACGCGCACCTCGCCGCTCGGACCGAGGCCCGCGAGCGGGATCTGGAGGGTCCGGCCATCGCCGCTCACCGGCGGATCCGGGACCCCGGCGTCGGCGATGCGCAGCGAGCCGCCTTGATAGCGGAAGCCCGGCGGAAGGACGTCGCGCAGCGTGAGTGGCCCGGTGCTCGCTGCCGTCGCCCCGTTCGAGAGCGTGAGCGCGTACTGGACGAACTCGCCGATCTGGACGGCCGCCTTGTTGGCGGTCTTGGTGAGCAGCAGGCCCCCGCCCGCCACCGGATCGAGCGGGATATCGACTTCGAGCGCCGGGCCCACCGGCACGCTGAAGGGCTGACCGCGGGAGCCGGGGCTCAGGGCCCACGGCGCACCGGGAAGAGTCTGCAGGGCGACGTCCGGGACAGCCGCGGGATGGCTGTACCCCGGAGGCGGAGTGACCTGGAGTTCGTATTGCCCGGCGGAGACCAGCGGGAAGCGGAAGCCACCGGCCGGGAAGTTGTAGACCGTACCGCCGCCATCGCTGACGCTGCCGCCGCTCGTGATCGTCGACGGGAAGCTGCTCACCCCGTCGTCGCCCAGGACGGTGGCTGGCGTTCCCGAGAGCGAATCGATCAGGGTGATCGTCGCGCCGTCCACCAGTGCCCCGGTCACGCTGTCGAAGACCCGGCCGAAGGGGTCCACCAGGACCTCGGTGCTCGAGGTGTCTCCTGGATCCATCGGGTCGACGTAGGCGCCGGCGAGCCTGCCGCCGATCCCGACCGAAAGGACACAGTCGCCCACCGCCGGTGGCGGCGGACCCGACATCAGCGCACCGACGAATTCGCCGGTATCGAGGCTGGTCTCGAAGAGGGTGAGCGCCTCCGGATCGCCGAGCGACGTGCTCTCCAGTCGGAGGACCACAGCGTCCTGTGCTGCCGCGTCCAGATTCTGATCGGGATCGATCAGGCGAACGAAGAGCGGTTCGCCCGCGTGGAAGGCACCGCCGACGACCAGATCCACGGGGCTGCCGAAGTCGATCGGAGAGCCGCCCAGATCGGTGACCGGCGGAGCCGGGCCAAAGGGGCCGCCTGTCGTCCCGCTGCTGCTGCAGAGCGCGGGAGTAACATCGGTGGCGACCGCCCCGGGGCTGCCCGGGGCGTAGTGCAGGAAGCTGATCTGTGAAGGCGTTCGGCTGGGTACCGTCGTGATCGTGTCGGTATTGGAGTCCACCGAGGTCGCGGCGCCCAGGGGATCGACATAACTCGCCTGCGCCGTGTTGTCGATCACGGTACCGGCCGCCGTCATCGCGGACGCGGGCGGCGCGACCCCAGCGCACAGGAGAGCCAGCAGCGGCACGCCGAGGTGCCGCGCCGCCCGCCAAAGCAACGCGCGGGTACACCCGGCCCGTCCCGGCACAGCGCCGGGACGGGACCCGAGTGCCCCGCACGCAACCCCCTGGAGAACCAACTCCATGGTGGTGCTACTGGATCACCACCCGGAAGTTCACCACGGCGTTCTGGCCCGCATCCAGCGTGACGCCGCCGACCGTCACCACGTTCCCGACGAACTGACCCGCGTCGACGTCCGCCGCGTTCGTGAGCGGAGTGGCTCCGCCGCCGTTCACCTCGAGCTGGACGCCCTGACCGATACCGTAGGCGTCCGCATCGAACGCCACCGTCCCGTTGGTCGCGATCTCCAGGGTGAGATCGTCAGTCAGCGTAACGTTGGTGGCCTGGGCCGAGCCGGTGTTGTCGATGGTGATCGTGTACTCGATCACCGCGCCCGGGATCGCCTTGGCGAGCGGGGCAACGGCGCCGGTCGGATCACTCACCACCTGCGACGACTTCGTGATGCTCAGCTCGGCGACCTCGAGCAGATAGCCGTCGTCACCCGAGTGGCGCGCGTCGCTCGGGGCATCGCTGGGTGCCGTCCCCGCGCCGTCCGCGAAGACGTTCTGCACCAGCGCCGGGTCGTCGTTGTCCCCGGTGTTGTCGGGCAGCGCTCCACCCGTCGTGGCGTCCCTCGCCTCGGCAACCAGGTGGATCACCGAGAGGTCGCCCAGGTTCGAGCCGGGACCCGTCGACGGGATGTTCCTCACGACCCAGACGATCGCGGTTCCCACGGTCCCGCTGCCGTCGTCGGCCACGAGATCGTCGATCGCGGTCGCCGCGGTATCGCCGGCGTCGAAGACACCCGCCGTCGACCCGTCGTCGAGGTAGATCTCGGCGCCGCTCACGATGGCGTCGAAGTTGTCGGTGCCGCCGAAGGGCCCGGCACCGCCCGACTGATCGAAGGTCGACAGATCGATGTCGAACGTGTCGTTGCCGGTGTTCGTGACCCGGAAGCCCAGAACCTGCTGGGTCTGGCCCGCGAGCACCGTGGTGTAGCCGCTCGACAGCTCCGACACCGTGAGGTCGACCCGGCGGTCGACCATGAACAGGGTGTCCGTACCGGCACCGGCTCCGGGGGTGCTGTTCCCCGTGGGCGAGCTCTCCACCGTCTGGCCGCTGCCGAGCACGGTGAAGCTGACGCTCGCCCGGTTGACGATGTCCTCGCCGGCGGCAGTGCCGACGGCCCGGGCATCCTGTGCCAGCGCGAATACGGCGAGCATTCCGCCGATCGCGATCAGGCGCGTACTCCATTGTGAAAGCATCATGGTTGGTTTCCTCCTCTAGGGTTGCGATCTCGCCACGCCGCTACTGCAGCTCCGTCAGGAAGTGCACGGAGCGCTTCGCCGACGGGGCGAGGGGTTCGGAAAAGATCCAGCGGATGTGGGTGTAATCCGCCGGAATCGCCGCGCGGCTCGAACCGTCAGCGGCGGCGACAACGAGCGCCTCGGGCGCCTCGAAACGAATGCCGTCGTCGACCGAGAAGAGGATGCGCGCATCGCCTTCGGCCGACCCCGGCACATAGACCGTGTGTTCGGGGATGGGATCGGTAATGACCACGCTCTCGGCGTTCTCCACCCCGATGTTTCGGGCTTCGATCGTGTACGCGACGACGTCGCCGGGCACGACGATGGCAGCCGGAACCAGCACGGTCTCGACGCTGCCATCGGAGCGCTTCACCTGAAGCTGCTTCTCCGCCGTGGTCTTGAGCTCGATGGTGGGATCCTCTGCACTCGCCGCCGTGGCGAGCGCACCCGTGAGCAGGGCGGCGAGCAGAATCCCGCCTCGTATCGTTCGCATGCTGGTTCCTCCTAATCGATCGTCACCTGGAAGGTGATCGTCTGTGCCGGACTACCGCCCGGCAGGTCTCCGAGCGTGACCGTTACCGCGTTCGCGTTGGTCACACTGAAATTGCTCCCATCCGTCGACGGATCGTCGGCGTCGGTCTGGGTGACTCCGTTCAGGGAGATCGAACCCGGGACGTAGCTCGTGTTGGCGGGCATCGGATCGGTGACGACCAACCCGCTCGCCGTGCTGCCACCGCTCGAGGTGACGACGAGCTCGTAGGTGATCGTCGCGCCGGGTTCCGGTCTGTCCCCCCCGAGTGAGTCGAGCACGGTGGACGACTTCGAAATCGCCACCGCCAGCGTGCTGACCTCGTAGGTTCCGAGCTCGGTGTCGGACCCACCCGAGAGTCCGATCACGGCGTCGACTCCACCGTCGCCGGCACCCGCGATGGTGGTGCCTGGCGCCGCGGGGCCCGGGCTCGAGTCGGCCCGCAGCTCGCTGCGCCCGAGCTGTCCGTCGAGCGCGGCTCCGGGGATGTCGTTCAACACGAAGACGACGATCGAGTCATTCGCCGGGTCGTTGGCGTCGAGGATGGGGTCGTTGGTGCCCGGCACGTAGTCGGGATCGATCCCCGGCTCGTAGAGACCGTCGCCGTCGTCGAGGACCAACTTCTTGAAGGTCGGATCGAAGTCGTCGCCGGCGATCCCGGCGCTGGCCCCCACGAGGGAGAGCGTGTCGATCCCGTTTCCGAGGTTGGTCACCCGGAAGGTGAGCACCGCATCGATGCCGCCGGCCGCGACGAACACGTTACCGGCGCTCTGCAACGTGACGTCGACGTCGACGATCTCCTGCACGACGACCGTGTCGTCGAGACTCACGACGTGGACCGGTGATCCCACGATCATCGCGACGACTTCGGCGCGATTGACGATTGCGGTGCCGGCGGGGGTTCCCGCGGCCCATGCCGGCGAGGCGGCGAGCCAGAGCGCGGCGGCGAGGAGGGCGGCGGCGCGCATCATTGGAGCACCGCCCGGAAGGTGACCGTCGCGGACTCGCCCGGGGCGAGAGCGATGCCGCTTACCGTCACGGTGTCGGCGCTGAAATCGCCGGTGTCGCCGTCCGTGGCGTTGGTGAGCGCGGTGGGGGCGCCGCCGCCGATGCTGGGTGCGGTGACCCGGATTCCCAGGCCGCTCCCGTAGGCGTCCGGGTCGAAGAGGAGGGTGCCGGCACCGATCTCGCCGGCCAGGCTGTCGGTGACGACGACGTCGGGCGCGGCGGCGGTGGCGGTCCCGGCGTTGAACACGGAGACGGTGTACTCGACCGTGGCACCGGGGATCGCCTTGGGTTGGCTCGTGCCGAGGACCGGGTCCGAGAGCACGACCACGCTCTTCATCACCAGGACGTCCGGGACACCCACCACTGCGGTCGTGTCGCTCGACGAGTCGTTTCCCGCGACGTGGTCGTAAAGCGTGCCCGAGACTGCCGCGGTGTTGACGACACTCGGGGCGGCGCTCGCGTCCGGCAGGACGTCGAGCGAGATCGCCGGAAGGGTCGCGCTCTCTGCCAGGGGTCCCGGGTGGGTACAGGTGACCGTTCCCGCCGATTCGCCACAGGTCCAGCCGCTGCCCGACGCGGCCACGAAGGCGAGGCCCGCCGGCAGGGTATCGGTGACCGTAATCGGCCCCGGCTCGGCGCCCGGGCCGTTGTTGCTGATCAGGATCGTGTAGGTGCCCTGCACCCCGATCCCGAAGTCCCCGCTGTGGGTCTTCGAGATCGCGAGATCGGCGACCGGCGTGTTGGTGACGCTGATGACTTCCGCGGTCAGCAACACCAGGTCGGCGCCGCTGCTGTAGGTCGAGCTGTAGCTGGTCTCCCCACCGGCGGGATCCATGAGCGAGGTGACATCGTAGACGTCGAAGTCGACGCCGTAGACTCCGTTGCTTCCGGTCAGGTTGACGGTCGAGTTGAACTGGTTGTTGGACGGGTTCTGGCCATCGGTGAGGGTGTTGCCCTCGAAGCGCAGTGCTTCGCTGAAGCCCCCGAGGTCGCTGGAGTTCTCGATGTCACCCTCCCAGCTGATGTGACCGATGCGGCCGTCGGGCGAGGGCGGCGTCATGAAGTTGCTCGGGGTGAGGTTGATGGCGCTGCCGCGAAAGAACTCGAAGCCGTCGAAGACGTTGATGACCCGAAGCGGCTCCGCCGCCCGCCCGTAGACCACGACCAGACTCCAGCCCGCCACGACGGCCTGCGAGCCGCAATGAGGGGAACCCGTGTGCACCGTGAGATTCGAGAGCGTGTAGGCGCCGTTGCCCGCCGCGCCCACCAGGGCCGTAACGTCCTCGAAGCCACTGAAGAACCGGTAGTTGGTGCCCCCGAGGGTGAAGGTTTCGGTAAAGGTGCGATCCGCGGTGAGGTTGCTGGTAGCCGCCGGCGTCTGGAAGGTGACCGTCGTGTCGACGTCGGTCGCGTTCAGCATCGAACCGGCCCAGTAGAGGTAGGCCGCTTGGACGCTGGCCCCGGCCGGAAGCCCCGAGAGCGTGGCCGGCGCCGTCGCGTTCAGCGCGCAGGCGTTGCCCGCGTTCGACTGCGAGCGGAAGGTGCCCGCGGTTCCGGTGAACTGGAGGTTGCCGGCGAAGCTCTGGAAGAGCGAGACGGGCGTCCCGGCAACGGCGATCTCCGCGCCGCCGAAGAGGACGAGGCACGCCGCGAGAAGAGTCGCGCGCAACGGGCGGGGCACAGGGAGCAGCTCTACCTCGGGACGGGGCGTCAAGAGCTCAGGAGACTCCAGGCAAGAGCGCACGCAACTCAACACGCCGACCGATGGGGGGCGCGGTCGTCTGGTCCATTCAACTATTCGGAAAATCAGACAAATGCTGGAGGGAAACTACCGTGTACTGCGGATCACATCGGCAAATATTGGTGTAACACTGAATTTGAACGACGGGATTTTCCACGGGAGTGGAATCCGTCGCGGAAGGGCGGAGTTGCGCACGATTTGCGTGTCGCCGAATGGGTTCACGGCTCCGCTGGCCCTCGCTCGCTTCTCAGCGGTGTCCCACCTCGACGATCAGGCCGGCCCGGCGCCGCGCGTCGGCGACGCGCACCCGCCGCCGGCTGGCTGCGAGGCCCGCCAGTAGGAGAGGCCCCCGAAGATCGTGGTCCGGTGCCCCACCTCGTTGGCGCCCTCGAACCCGGCGTCGGTCAGGAAGACGGGGATCTTCCCTTCCACGTTGTCGCGCAGCTCGTCGCCGCCGTGGAAGACGTGAGCCAGCGCGCGGTCCAGACGGCTCCGCGGCGGCCCGAAGTCGAGAAGGTGCAGCGACCCGCCCGGCGCGATCACCCGCCGCAGCTCGCGCAGCGTGGCGAGCTTCGCGTCCCGCTCCAGGTGGTGGAACATCAGCGACGAGAAGACTCGATCGAACGACGCGTCCGGATGGGGCAGCTCGTTCGCGAATCCCTCATCGAAGCGGATCGCGACGCCTGCCGCCTCGGCCTTCCGCCGCGCCCGGGCCAGGGCCTTGGGATCCGGGTCGAGCCCGACCACCTCCGCCCCCGGGTGCCGTCGCTTCACCAGGATCGCGAGCGTCCCGGTGCCACAACCGATGTCCAGCACGCGATGCCGCGCCCGGATTCCCGCCTGGACGATCAGCTCTCCCTTGACGCGCTCCTCACCCAGCAGCTTCAGGACCGGGTCGTAGAACGGCAGGAGCCAGTCGTGCCCCGCGGAGGGCAGGTAGCGTCGGGAGTCTCCCATGGCGAAGCCTCCGAGACGGCGGGCCGAGGCCGATGCCGGCCGCGGACCGCTGGACCGTCAGTCGACGAGTTCGTAGTGCTCCGCGTAGGCGGCGCGTACCCGGCCCGTCCCGGTATCGGCGAGCCAGGCCATCTGGAGCTTCGCGGGCACGCGGATGTACCCCGCCGGCCGGTAGGTGCCGAAGACCCAGTCCCAGATCGGCGTGGTCACGCCGTGGTTGACGCGGGGACTGGTGAAGTGGTGATGGAAGTGGTGGCGGCGGGCCCAGCGCGCGTAGGGACCGAAGCCGGGATGGGTGTGCTCGCGCCGGTGCATGACCTCGTAGCCGAGGTACATACCGACGAAGCCCACGACGTAGCCGAGCCCCGTCGCCCAGCCGGCGATCGCCGCGGCCGGCCCCGCGAGGACGGCCGTGGCGACGGCCGCGGCGCAGGCCTTCTTCCAGCTCGGGGCGAAGTAGTTGCCCTCGCCGTGGTGGCGCACGTGCTCGGCCGCAAAGAGATTCGGCCGGAAGCGCGGGTCGTGGCCGAGCCAGCGGTGGAGGACGTACTCCATGAAGGTCCAGGTGAAGGCACCGAGCAGAAACGCCACGACGATGTCGAGGGTCATTTCCCATCTCCTTGGAACCGCAGGCTCGCCAGGAAGCGCGGGGCACTGCGCAGGCGGAAGCGGGTCAGGGACGTGGAGACCAGCTCGCCGGTATCGGCCCGGGTCAGGCGTCCCAAGCACCGGGTGTGCGACCACGGCAGGTTCCAGGGCCGGATGTCCACCTTCTGGCCCACGTACTGATAGGCCACGCCGTCCGATTCGAAGGCAAAAGCGTAGCGGATCGTGCGGTCCTCGAAGTAGCGCAGCTCGAGCGAGCCTTCGCAGGGGGCGTCGCGGCACAGGCCGTCGATGGTCACCGATCCCTCGAGAGCGTTGACGAGGAAGCGGCCGCCGTGGGAGTCGGACCAGTGGCGCACCTCGTTCGTGCCCCAGCGCACGCAGAACTCCATGGGCCGCTTGCCGGCGTCGCCAAAGGCGGGCTCGAACTCGTGCTCCCCGGTCATCACCTCCGTGATCCGGAAGCCCCAGTCGCCGCGTCGGACCTTGCGGAGGATCTCGCTCACTCCGGGGCGCGTCGCGTCCGTCTCTGCGCGTGGGGCCAGCAGCCGATTGCTGGAGCGGGCGATGAGCCGGCTGGCGAACGGGATGAACTGGGCGTAGAAGCCCAGGTCGTTGATCACGCTGACCGTCTCCACCCGCTTGCCGCGCTGGACGGCCTTGAAGACGATCCGCCCCACCTTCTCCGGGCGCATCGAGTAGTAGGGCACCAGCTTCATGGCCATGCGGCTGCCCCAGGTCTTCCCCTCGATCCCGTCGTAGAAGCCGGTGCTCACCATGAAGGGGTAGACCGTGGTGACCTGGATCCGGTGCTTCTTGAGCTCGTAGTGCAGGACCTCGGAGAACGAGGCCAGCGCCGCCTTGATGGCGGCGTAGGCGCCCCACGTGGGCAGCCGGAAGAACGCCTGACCGGAGGAGATGTTGACGATGTGCCCGGAGCGCTTCTCCCGAAAGTGGGGCAGGAAGGCGTAGACGTGGTAGAGCGGCCCGAGCAGGTTCACCTCGATCAGCTTGTCCCAGGTGGCGAGGGTCGTCTCGGTCAGCTCCCCCATGTGGCCCACGCCGGCGTTGTTGATCAGCACATCCAGCCCGCCCAGCTCGTCCACGACCCAGCGGGCCAGCTCCTCCACCCGCTCCCGCTCCGTCACGTCGACGACCCGCGTGTGCACCGTGGCACCGAGCTCGGCCAGCGTGTCGCGGGCCTGCGCGAGCGCCTCCTCATCCACGTCGGTGAGCACCAGCTCGGCGCCGGCGCCGGCGAACTCCCGCGCGGTGCAAAGGCCGATGCCCTGGGCGCCGCCGGTGATGAGAACCCGCTGTCCCTCGAAGCGGCTCATGGTCCGAAGCCCCGGAAGGCAACCTCCACCAGTCTCTTCTCAGACCTCATCTGCCGCTTGTCCGTTCATCCTATTCGTCCATCCCGGAATCGCTCCCGTTTTCGCCGTGTGGGCACGGCGGGGATAGGGTCCCCCCGGGTCCCCATTCTTCAGCTCGACGCCCCTCGCGATACACGATGGCGGGAGGACGGGCGCGCAGCGTAGAATAGGGCACCCCGACTCCCGGGTGCGTGCGCCTTACGGCTCCCGCGACGGGCTCAGCGGGAACCCGCCCTGGAGTCGTCGTGCGCATCCTGCTCGTGAACCCCTCCTACCCGTTCGAGGAGTTCCCTCGCCTCCTCGTGACCCTGCCCTACGTGGCCGCAGCGCTGCGTGCCGACGGGCACGAGGTGGAGATCCTCGATCTGCTGCTCGCTCGCACCACGCCCGAGAAGATCGAGCGGCGCATGCAGAGCTTCCGGCCGCAGCTCGTGGGGATCACGTCCGTCACGCTCAACCACCACATCGCCAACGGCATCGGCGAGGTGGTGCGCAAGTGCGACGCCGAGGTCCCGATCGTCATGGGCGGTCCCCACGTCTCCTTCGAGATCGAGGGATCCTTCCGCGACCTCCCCGCCCTCGACTACATCGGGATCGGGGAAGGCGAGCACACCATGACCGAGCTCGCCCGCGCTCTCGAGGGCCGCATGGACCTGCGCGACGTTTGCGGCCTGGCGCTCCGCGACCGCGCGACAGGGCGCATCGAGCGCACCCGTGCGCGGCCGCTCGAGGACGATCTCGACCGGCTTGCGCCGCCCGCGCGCGACCTCGTGCCGCTGGCGCGCTATCTGGCCTTCGACAGCCACGCCAGCGTCGTCACCTCCCGCGGATGCCCCTACGAATGCATCTTCTGCTCGGCGCCGGCCTGGACGGGCCGCAAGGTCCGCTACCGCGACCCGGTCCTGTGCGCGGACGAGATCGAGGATCTCGCGGCTCTCGGCTTCCGCGAGATCACCATCGAGGACGACCTCTTCACCCTCCACCGCAAGCACTTCCTGGGCGTGTGCGGCGAGCTCGAGCGGCGCGGTACCGGCATCCGCTGGAACGCCTTCTCCCGCGTCGACACCATCACGCCAGAGGTCGTCGAGACCATGGCCCGGGCGGGCTGCCAGGCGATCTGCTTCGGCGTCGAGAGCGGCGACCAGGAGGTGCTCGACCTCGTCAAGAAGAAGTCGAGTCTGGCCAAGGTGCGGGAGGCCATGCGCATGACCCAGGAGGCGGGGATCTCGGCGCTGGCTTCGTTCATCATCGGGCTGCCGGGCGAGACCGAGGAGACGCTGCGCCGGACCGTCGAGTTCGCCGAGTCGCTGAGGCAGGAGTTCGGCTGCTTCTACGGCTTCCACATCCTGGCGCCCTTCCCGGGCACGGAGCTGCGCGACCGCGCCTCCGACTACGGACTCGAGATCCTCACCAGCGACTGGACGCAGTACGACGCCAACCACGTGGTGTCGCGCACCGGCGGCGCCGACATCGGGGCGCTCCAGTCCGTGTCCGACGCCTACGAGAAGACGATCCGCGACTACTACCGCTATCAGGACCACCTGTTCCGCCAGGGCAGCCTGTCGGGCTACGAGCTCCAGACCTACCTGCGGCGCCGGCGCCAGGAGCTCTTGTGGAAGCTCTTGCTCGACGACGCCGTCGAGACGTTCGCGCCGTTCCGCTCCGCCGACCCCGTGGCGGAGCTCGAGGTCGCCGTCACCGAGTACACCGGTCACGATCCGATGCTCGTGGCGCGGGAGCTGCTGCGGGTGCTCGAGCTGGGCGCGCTGGCGGCGCAGCCCGGGCCGGACGGCCTCCGCTTCGCCTGGACGGAGTGAGCGCCCACCGCGAGCGCGCCGGGCTCGGCTTCGCCGGGCTCTGCGCGCTGAACGGAGCCTTCGTCGTGCCCGTCGCGCACCTCACCACCGAGCGAGGCGACCCGCTCTTCGTGGCGGCCGCGACGACGCTGATCGCCGGCCTGGCCGCGGCCGTGGTGCTGGCCGCGCGCGGCCAGCTGGGCGTGCTGGTGCGGGGTGGGAAGGCGCTCACGCTGGCGGGGCTCGGCGCACTCGGCACCATGATCCCGAATCTGCTCTTCTTCCTGGGCACCTCGCGCACGTCCGCCCTCGACGCCGTGCTCTGCCTGCAGGTGGAGCCGGCCTATTCGCTGGTCCTGGCGTGGCTCGTGCTGGGCCACCGGCTCACGCTGCGGCGGGCGCTCTCGGCCGGGCTGCTGCTCACCGGGATCGCCTGCGCGGTCACCGGCGAGTCCGCCGCCGATCCGGTCGGCATCGGCATGCTGCTCGCCACGCCGCTCGCCTGGCAGCTCTCGCCCCTGCTGGTGCTCCGCCGGCTGAGCGAGGCACAGCCGGAGCTGCTGACGGGCGCGCGCTACCTGTGGGGGGGGCTGTGGCTGGGGCTGGCGGCGGCCCTCTTCGCGACCGCGGCCGACCGTCCGCTCCTGCCGGACCGCCTCGCGGAGGCGCAGCTTCCCGTGCTCGCGCTCCAGGGCGTCTTGCTCTCCTACGGCGGCACGATGCTCTGGTACCAGGCCATCGCGCGGCTCGACCTCGCGCGCGCCACCGCCGTCGTCGTCCCCTCGATCCCGCTGCTGACGATGGCGACGGCCTTCGCGATCGTCGGCGAGGTGCCGTCGCCGCAGCAGGCGCTGGGCCTCGGCCTGGTCGCGGTGGGCGTGCTGTCGTTCGTGCGCGCGCCCCACGCCGTCGAGACGCGTGAGCGGGTGCCCACCCAGACGGCACCGCTCGGCGCCGCGGCCGGCGACGAGGCCGGCGGCGACACCGCATGACCGCGCCAGGGCAGTCCGCTCGGAGCGGCGCTAGCCCCGTGGCGGCGGTGCGGCGGGTCCACCCGCTGTCGATGCGCGAAATCGCCGAGTCCAGGTGCCACACTCGGTGGCTGGAGCACACCGTGAGCACGCAGCTCGAACGCTCTGGAACAGGGTGGTCAGCACCCGGTTCAGGGCTCTCCTGGACGGGCATCCTGGCCTGGGGCGGTTCCCGTTTCCAGGCGCGATGCAGCTCGGTCGTACCGGCCGGCCCTGGCGTCCACACCCGAAAACTGAGTGTTCTTGCGAAGAACGAGTTTTGGCGAGGGACAGGTGTCGCCGTCTCATCCCACAAACGGCGGGAAGAAGGGGCGTGGCTCGGAACAGGGGAGGGCGTCGAGCAAGTTCGCTCCGGGCAGGCCTTGACGTCGGGTTCGTGTCGCGCCACGTTTCGACGGTCGCAAACGCTGCGAGCGGGCGCAGCCCAATCGCTCCAGAGGGCGGCCGACTCTGTGACCAGCGACCCCACCCCGCAGCCTAGCTCGCTTGATCCGGCGCGGATTAGACTGCAGGATGAACCCATAGGTCGCGGCTCAAGACCCTGTTAGCGGCAGGCAAATCAAGGAGAAACGCGTGGCCGACTCTGTCCTGGCTGTCGGCGACAAGCTTCACGTCATGACTCGACGGCTCTTCGCGGACGACGTTCACCCACACTTCGTCGGCGCGGTTTCCGCCGTTGCCGGCCCGCTCTTCAGAGCCCAGGGTTATTCGTTCGTCTTCGACTCGGAAACGAACTCGTATGTCAAGCATCCCGAGGCTCGCACCCGGCTGTTCTCACTCTCCGATGCCGGCCACATCATCAACGTGATCCCTCAGGAAGTGGACCTGAACTCGCTTCAGTACCCATTGTCGC
>JAOTUO010000085.1 GCA_029863845.1 Myxococcales bacterium | reverse complement strand
GCGCATCTTCGGAGCCGGCGCTTGCCACGGTACCGGCACCGGCGTCGGGCTCCGCACGTTTCGCTACGGGGCGTGGGAGCGCGCGCTCGGCCGGGGCCGGCAGCGGCGCTCGGATCGGCTCGCTTCGATCGACGACCCGCTCGAGCTCGCGCGCGACCGGGCGGGGCGCGTTCGGGACGGCGACGCGGCTTACAGCGAGCGGCGCGAGCGCGATCCCCAGAGCCGCGGTCGCCGGCAGCAGCCAGCGGCGCGCGCGGGGGCCGCTGCCACGCGGACGCGGGGTGCGGATCGCCGTGAAGCCCTCTTCGGAGCTCCCCCCACCGACCTCGCCTCGCGGCGCGGTGCGATCGAACGCCGCACGCGCGAGCAACCGCGTTTCGGCCTGCTCCAGCGGTGTGTCGAGCACGACCTTTTCGACGCCGACTCCGAGCGCCGCCACCACCTGGGCGACGGCGTCGTCGTCCGACCGGCTGTGGACGGCGACGACCAGCGCGAGCCGAAGGCCCGGTTGCGAAGCCGCCGCCAGACGGCCGAGGGAGCGGAGGGTCGCCGCCGGCAGCGAGCCGGCGTCGTCGATCAGTAGCACCAGCGCTGCGCCGCGACTCGCGAGCTCGCGCAGCCAGCCGAGCAGGCGTGCCTCGGGATCGAGCCCCGGTTCCTGTCCCAGGGCGCCGAGAATTTGCGCGCAGATCTCGCTCTCGGTCGCGGTGGAGACGTCGGACAGGTGCACCACACGGAGGGCGTCCGGGAGACGCTGCGGAAGTGCGCGCAGCAGAAACGTCTTTCCCGGACCGGGGAGCGCGGCCACGACGACATGGGAGCGATCCTGGCAGAGGGCGCGGTCGAGATCGACGAGCGCAGCCCGGCTGGCGGAGGTCGCCACGTCATCACCGGGCTGATTCTCGGTGGCGCGGAACGCACGGGGATCGATCCCCTGGCTCTGCGGAAGACCGACCGGGACGCGCCTCACGGCTTCGGCTCCGCGATGCCCGTGCGACGTCGGGCCTCTCGTAGCGCCTTGCGCACCTTGGGCGAGGCCTCGCTCTCGTCGAGGGCGAGGGTGGCGTCGGCGCGCAGCGCACGAATCATGCTCTGCCGCGCCTGCGCGTTCCGACCGAGTGCGACTTCCGCCGTCGCGGCCATCACCTCGAGACGCGCTCGCCGGGCGCCGAGCCGTGACGGCTTCCCGATGGCGGCCAGAAGATCCCGCGTGGCTTCCGCCATCGCCAGCGCCGTACGAAAGTGGGCGGTCGCCAGGAGCGCATCGATCTCGGCGAGTTCGTGATCCACGCGAGCCAGGCGGAGCGGGTCGGACTCGTTCTCGTGGCCCGGCGGGGCCGCCGGGCGGACCTGTGGCGCCGCACCGGGCCGATCCCGGCCGATCTCCGCGAATCCCTGCGCGCCCGCCGCGACCTCCCTCGCCCGCGCGGTCGATGAGCAGACGACCGGCAGCAGGGCGCACCAGAGCCCGGCGCATGCGAAGAGAGTCCATGCCCTCCGTCCAATTCGCAGCAAGTCGCCCTCCAGAGTCATCGGTACAGCCCGAACCGGAAGCGGTTTCGACCGGATGCGCGGTCTACTTCGGAAGCGGGATCACCTTTTTTCCGGAGCCGGTCTCTCGCGACGACCGCACCCGGAACCCGGGCGCCGGCGGGCATCGAGCTCGCGCGGGCGCCCGCGGGCGGCCTCGCGTCCGAGGAGAGCGTACGATTCCACCATGAGCCGAATCCTCGCACTGCTCGCGCTGGCTCCCCTGGGGTGCGCCGCCTGGGGAGCCGTGTCCCTGGAAGGCAAGGTATGGGCGAAGGCCAACGGAGCCTACGCCGGCCCCGGCGATTACGAGCGGTCCGAGGCCGTCTGCCGGTCCGGCGATCGGCGGCCGGACGTGGCGGCCGGCCCCGGGCCCTCTCGGGAGTTCGTACGCTGCATGCGCGGCCAGGGCTGGATCCTCGTCGACCGGCCGTAGGCCGCATCGCGGGACTCCGCGGCGGATGAGCCGCGGGGGAGGCCTGCGAATCGACCCGCGATTCCGACGTTGGATCGTACGACCGAGGCGATGCAGCCGCCCGATCTCCCACGCCGTGATCGGGGTCTGGTAGCCTCTCGCCGCCAGCGCGAGGTGCTCTCGCGGACCGACGCTTCGTCCGCCAGGAGGTCTCGATGTCCAACCCCGTCGCCCTCGTAACCGGTGCCAGTCGCGGCATCGGCAGGCAGCTGTGCTTCGACCTCGCCGCCGCCGGTCACGACGTCGTCTGCGTCGCCCGCTCGAGCCGTGAGAACCCCTCGAAGCTGCCGGGAACCGTCGACGAGACGGCCGAGGGCGTGCGCGAGCGCGGCGCACGCGCTCTGGCCGTCAGCCTCGACGTGCGCGACGAGGCCGCGATCGCGTCGCTCGTCGAGCGCGTCTACGACGAGTGGGGCCGTTGCGATCTGCTCGTGAACAACGCCGCCGTGGCCCCGCCGCGGCCGGCCCTGGAGGACTCGACGAAGCGCTGGCGCCTCGCCGTGGACGTCAACGTGAACGGCCCCTTCTACTTCACGTACTACCTGGCGCCGCGCATGGCCAAGGACGGCGGTGGCCGTATCGTCAACGTATCGTCGGTGGTCGCGGTGATGCCCGAATTCGGCCGAGCCAGCTATACGGCGACCAAGTGCGCGCTCGAAGGGATGACGCGGGCGCTTGGCCACGACCTTGCGGACCGGGTTGCCGTGAACTGTCTGCGAATCGACATCCCCGTCTGGAGCGAGGGCTTTGCGGAGACACTCGGCGGCGGCGAGCTCGCCTTCGAGGATGCGGTCGTCATCTCGGATGCGATCCTGTGGCTCGCCCGGGAGCCGCTGTCGCAGACGGCCGAGGTCTTCACCGTGACGGGCCTGCGCGAGCAGGGCGTCGTCCGGCCGTCGACTCGCGCTCATATCGGGAGCTGACAGGAGAACCCATGCGCGATTGGATTCGCTCGCTCTTGGCAGGTCGGCCCTGGTGGATGAACGCGCTGATGCTCTTCTCCGCCTACATGGCCTTCGTCTACGTGCCGTGGGACCTGTTCATGAAGCCGGTGGCCCACGATGAGGAGGTCTGGTTCGGCATCCGATTCACCGGCTGGGCTGCCAAGGCCACCGAGCCCCTGCACTGGGCGATCTACGCCGCCGGCGCCTACGGCTTCCATCGCATGCGCCCGTGGATGTGGCCGTGGGCCTCGGTCTACGTGGGCCAGATCGCCGTCGCCATGCTGGTGTGGAACCTCGTCTACGTCGAGAGCGGCAGCGGCTGGGCCTTCGGCATTCTCTCGGGCGCCGCCTTCGCCGGGCTGGCTGCGGTGCTGTGGCAGGCGCGCCCGCGCTTCCAGCCGGCCAGCCACCTTCTGCGCGAGCGCTACGGGGAGTGGGCGCTCGTCACCGGTGCCTCGGCGGGGATCGGCGCCGACTTCGCGCGGGCACTGGCCGGCGAGGGCCTTTCGTGCGTGCTCACGGCCCGCCGCGAGGAGAAGCTGCGGGCGCTCGCCTCCGAGCTCGAGCAGACGCATGGCGTCGCCACCCGCGTGGTGGCGGTCGACCTCGCGGAAGCGTCGGGGGCCGACGCCCTCGTCGATGCAGTGGCCGACCTCGAGATCGCCGTCCTCGTGAACAACGCCGGGGCCGGGTACGCCGGGCGTTTCGAGCGGCAGGACAGCGAGCGCCTGCGCGCGATGGTGCAGCTCAACTGCACGGCGCCGGTCGTGCTCACGAGCCGGCTGCTGCCGGCGATGCGGGAGCGCGGCCGCGGCGCAATCGTCGTGGTGGGCTCGATCGCGGGCCGCCAGCCGCTCCCGCTGCACGGCGTCTACAGCGCGACCAAGGCCTTCGATCTGCTCTTCGGCGAGGCGCTCTCGGTCGAGCTGAGCGGGCAGGGCATCGATGTGCTCGTGATCGAGCCGGGCCCGACGGCGACCGAGTTCCAGTCCGTGGCCGGCGAGATCGAACACCGGAGGGAGCCCGCGGCGAACGTCGTCCGCTTGGCGCTCGAGTCGCTCGGGCGCCAGCCCTCCGCCGTCTCGGGCTGGTTCAACTGGCTGCGGGCCAACGTCGCCACCCGGCTGCTCCCGCGTCCGCTGGTCGCCTGGATTGCGCGCGACGTGATCGCGCCCCGGATCCCGGAGGAGATGCGCTGAGGCGGATCAGCGGTCCTCGCGCAGGAAGGTCGAGGCCACGGCGTCCGCGTACTCGTTCCAGCGCGATCCGTCGTGCGCTCGGATCCATCGGAGTGTCAGCCGCGGGTGCGCGCGGGCGAGGCGGTAGAGCTCCTGCACCAGCTCGAGGTTGGCGATGGCTCCGCCCTTGCGCCTCCAGCCGCGTTTCTCCCAGCCGGGCGCCCATTCGTTGACCGTCTTCACACACAGCTGGCTGTCCGAGTAGACGGTGATCTCGTGGTCTTCCGGGAGCATGCCCAGGCCGGCGATCAGGGCCGTGAGCTCCATGCGGTTGTTCGTGGTGGCCGCGTCCACGCCGCTGCGCACGTCGACGATGCGATCCTCCTCGACCCAGACGGCGGCCCAGCCGCCCGGCCCCGGATTGCCCTCGCAGGAGCCGTCCGTGAACACGCCCGTCTTCGGTCCGCGCGTGAAGCGCTCGAGAACCTCCGCGGGCGTGAGCAGCGGTGCGGTCCGGCGGATCGCCACGGGGGCGCACTGTCGGCGATCTCCTCCGCATCGGCAAGCTCATGCCGGACCGTTCAGGCCTTCGCGTAGGTTTCGAGGAACCGGCGCCGGAACTCCTCGAAGCGATCCTCGATGATGGCCGCCCGAGCGTCGCCGACGAGCCGCTGGTAGAAGCGCAGGTTGTGGATCGAAGCCAGGACCGCCGAGAGGATCTCGTTGGCCGCGAACAGGTGATGCAGGTAGGCGCGGGAGAAGCCGGTGGCGCAGGCGTAGCAGTCGCAGGAGGTGTCGATGGGGTAGGCGTCGCGGCGATAGCGGCGATTCGTGAGTCGGATCCGCCCGCGTACGGTGAAGACCGCCGCGCTGCGCGCGTACCGCGTGGGGATGACGCAGTCGAACAGGTCGATTCCGAAGCCGACGGCGGCCAGCAGATCCTCCGGGAGCCCGACGCCCATCAGGTAGCGAGGCTTGTGCTCCGGCAGCAGCGGCGCCGTGTGCTCCGTCACCGAGCACAGAAGCTCGTGCCCCTCGCCGACGGAGACGCCGCCGATGGCGTACCCGGACAGATCGAGCGCCGCCAGCGATTTGGCGCAGTCCCGGCGCAGGTCCGGGTAGGTGCTGCCCTGCACGATCCCGAACAGCGCCTGGCGCTCCGGAAGCGCGTGAGAGGCGAGGCACCGCTCCATCCAGTGCAGCGTCCGCCGGACCCCCGTGCGCGCCAGCGCCTCGTCGGCGGGGAAGGGTGTGCACTCGTCGAAGGCCATGATGATGTCGGCGCCCAGCGTGTTCTGGATCTCGATGGACCGCTCGGGCGTGAGCTCGATCGAGGAGCCGTTCACCTCGTTCCGGAAGCGGACACCGCGGTCGCTGATCTCCTTGCGGGGCAGCGAGAACACCTGGAACCCGCCGCTGTCGGTGAGCATGGGACCGTCCCAGCCCGTGAAGCGGTGGAGGCCGCCCAGCTTCGCGACCAGGGCCTCCCCCGGGCGCAGGGTCAGGTGGTAGGTGTTCGCGAGGACGACCTCGGCGCCCGTGGTGCGCACCTGGGAGGGTGTCATGGCCTTGACGGCGCCGTGGGTTCCCACGGGCATGAAGGCGGGGGTGTGGATCGGTCCGTGAGGCGTGCCGAGGATCCCCGCTCGGGCGCGGCCCGACGTGGCCTCGAGCGAATAGTGGAAGGCTCCGCCTGCGGACTCCGGCATGCGCCCATCCTAACCGGCCCTCGGGGCCGGCGCGGCGGCGTCGGCTAGCGGTAGGTGCGGCGGTGCCCGGAGCTGCAGCGCGTTCGGACGCGGCGATGCTTCGCCTTGAGCTTGGCGCGGTAACGGGAGGACTTTCCGCGATTGCGGTGCGGGAGGGGCTTCGCCTTCTTCACGGGTTCTCCTGGGGGACCGCCGGTCGGCGCTGTCGCGGACGCGGCATCGTAGGCGAGCCGCCCGGGGAAGTCCATCCCGGCTATGATCGGCGGCGAGGAGGGAGGCATGAGCCGGCCCGAAGCCGCGGCTCGGATGGCGGATTTCGATCTCAGCCCGGAGCAGCGCCTGGTCCGCCGGACGGTGCGGGAGTTCGCGGAGCGCGAGATCCTTCCGCACGTCGAGCGCTACGAGCGCGAGGAGAAGTACCCGCTCGACCTGATCCAGAAGCTGGTGCCCCTGGGCCTGATCGCCCCGATGATCCCCGAGGAGTACGGGGGATCCTACGTGGATGTCGCCACCTACGGCGTGATCTGCGAGGAGTTGGCGCGGGTCGATTGGGTCGTCGCGTCGGTGGTCTCCGTATCGAACTCACTGGTCGCCGGATCGATCCTGCGCCACGGCAGCGAGGTGCAGAAGCGACGCTGGCTGCCGCCCATGGCCCGGGGGGAGATCCTGACGTCGGCGTGCCTCACCGAGCCCGGCGGCGGCACCGACCTCGCCAGCATGCGCACGACGGCGGAGAAGGTCGAGGGCGGCTACCGGCTCCAGGGCACGAAGGTCTTCATCTCCCACGCCGCGCACGCCGGCCTGTTCTTCGTTGCGGCCACCCTCGACCGCGCGCAGAAGCACAAGGGAGTCACCGCTTTCCTGGTGGATCCCGGGAGCGAAGGGATCGCCATCGGCGAGTTTCCGATGCGTACGCTCAAGCGCGACAACCTGGCCGAGGTGCACTTCGACGGCGTCTTCGTCCCCGACGACGGCCTGCTCGGCCGCGAGGGCGGGGGCTTCCCGGTGCTCGGCAGCGCTCTCGACATGGGGCGCTACTCCGTCGCCGCGCGCTGCGTCGGGCAGGCGCAGCGCTGCATTGACCTGGCGGTGGACTACGCGGGCCAGCGGGAGGCCTTCGGCCAGAAGATCGGCGAGTTCCAGATGATCCAGAGCAAGATTGCCGACATGGTCTGCCGAACCGAAGGCGCGCGCGCCCTCGTCTACCGCCTGGGGCGGATGAAGGATGCCGGCGTCGAGCGCGCGAGCCTCGAGTCCTCGATGGCGAAGCTCGTGGCCAGCGAAGCCGCCACGCACAATGCCCTCGACGCCGTTCAGATCCACGGGGGCTACGGGCTCTCGGCCGAGTACGAGGTGGGTCGCCTGCTGCTCGAAGCGAAGTCGCTCGAGTTCGGCGAGGGCACGAGCGAGCTGCACCGCAAGCTCATCGCCGAGTTCGCCCTCGGCCTGCGCAAGCAGTGACGGGAGCGGCGCCGTGAACCCCGACGCCCGCCGGCGCGAGCTGCTCGAGTTGATCCTGCGCGTGTCGTTTCGGCGCGAGCGGGTCGTGCTCGCGAGCGGTGCGGAGAGCGACTTCTACCTCGATCTCCGGCAGACGTTGATGCGTCCCTGCGGTGTCCTCCTGGCCGGAGAGCTGGTGCTCGACCGGCTGCTCGCCGGCCCGCCGGTGGACGCGGTGGGCGGCATGGCGGTGGGCGCCGTGCCCCTCGTGACGGCCGTGCTCGCCGCCGCCGTAGCTCGCGACCCGGCGACACCCCTGGTCGGCTTCTTCGTGCGCCAGCAGGCGAAGCGCCACGGTCTCGGGCGGCGGATCGAGGGCGGCTTCGACCCGGGCCAGCGGGTGGCGCTCGTCGAGGACACGGTGACCACCGGCGGGTCGACGCTCGAAGCGCTCGAGGCCGTGGAGGCTGGGGGCGGCAAGGTGACCCGCGTGCTGTGCCTGGTCGACCGCGGGGAAGGGGCCGCGAAAGCGTTCTCCGCCCGGGGCATCGCGCTCGAAGCCCTCTTTCTCCGGGAAGACCTGCCGGTCTGAGCGGCGGGGTGATGGACCTCGATCCGGGGCTGGCGTACTGGACCTGGGCGCTCGCGAACTTCGTCGGGGTCGTCGCCTGCCTGCTGCTCGGCGTCCGGGGCATCCGCCGCAGGGACGTCCGGACGCATCGCCGCTTCATGCTGGCGGCGGGGGGCCTGGTCGGGCTCTTCCTGGGATCCTACGGCCTCAAGCTGGTCTTCCTCGGGCGGGAAGAACTCGGACTCTGGAGCGCGCCGGCGCTGGCGATCCTCCGCGTCCACGAGACCTGCGTCCTGGTCATGCTCATCGCGGGCGCAACGGCGGGCTATCGGGCCTGGCGCTTCCGCCGGAGCCTTCCCCCCGGGCCCCTGCTGCCGCCGCTCGCGGCGACGCGCCGCGGCCGCCTCTGGCACCGGCGTGCGGGTTGGACCGCCGTCGTCGCGAGCCTGTGCGCGCTCGCGACAGCCGGGGCCGTCCTCGCGGGCATGTACGCGCGCGCGGCGAACCCATGACCTCGGCTCGCGATCGTGTAGAGTGGGCCGTCGGAGCGAGGAGCGCGCCGTGACCCTGAACCTGGGATCGATCCTTCAGGCCGCCGCGCACGAGCGTCCCACCCACCCGGCCATACGGCTCGGCGAGCGCACCGTCAGCTACGCCGATCTCGACCGCGCGGCGCGCGGCGTGGCGACCAGCCTGCGCGCTCGCGGCATCGAGCCGGGCGAGACGGTGGCGATCCTGGTGCCGAACCTCCCGGATTTCACGGTCGCGTACTTCGGGATCCTCTACGCCGGCTGCACGGTGGTTCCGCTGAACGTGCTGCTGTCGGCGCCTGAGGTGACCTATCACCTGGAGGACTCCAACGCGCGGCTGCTGGTCGCCCATCCGCTATTCGGTGACGCGGTGCGGGCGGGTGCGTCCGACGCCGGGGTGCCCGTGGTCTGGGCCGGCGGCGAGGGCGACGACAGCGTCGAGGCGATGGCGGCCGCCGACCCCGCGGTCGCGCTGCACGCGACCTCACCCGCGGACACCGCCGTGATCCTCTACACCTCGGGAACCACGGGCCGGCCGAAGGGCGCGGAGCTGACGCACTCGAACCTCCTGATCAACTGCGCCGTCGTAGTGCCCCGGCTCGTTCCCATCGGCGTCGACGACGTGACGCTCGCGACGCTGCCGCTCTTCCACTCCTTCGGCCAGACCTGCGTCCAGAACGCGTCGATCGCCGCGGCGGCGACCTTCACCTTGCTGCCCCGCTTCACGCCCGACGATGCGCTGGAGATCATGGAGCGCGATCGCGTGACCGTCTTCGCGGGCGTGCCGACGATGTACTTCGCGCTCCTCCACCACGAGGGACGCCAGTACGACCTCTCGTCCCTCCACTTCTGCATGGCCGGCGGTGCACCGATGCCGGTGGAGGTGATGAAGGCCTTCGAGGCGAAGTACCCGGTGAAGATCCTCGAAGGCTACGGGCTGTCCGAGACCTCGCCCGTGGCGAGCTTCAACATGCTGAACCGGCCGCGCAAGCCGGGCTCCATCGGCTACCCGGTGTGGGGCGTCGAGATGGCCATCCTCGACGAGTTGGACCGGTCGGTCCCGGACGGAGAGCCCGGTGAGATCTGCATTCGCGGACACAACGTCATGAAGGGCTATCTGGGACGGCCGGACGCGACCAAGGAGGCGCTCCGCGGCGGCTGGTTCCACTCGGGCGACATCGGCGTCCGGGATCCCGAAGGCTCGTTCACCATCGTGGACCGGAAGAAGGACATGATCATCCGCGGCGGCTTCAACATCTATCCGCGCGAGGTCGAGGAGGTGCTCTTCAGCCACCCCGCGATCCTCGAGGCCGCGGTGATCGGCGTGCCCCACGAGAAGCACGGCGAGGAGGTGAAGGCCATCGTGGTGCCCAGGCCGGATCAGGGCCTGACCGTGGAGGCGGTCGTCGCCTTCTGCAAGGAGCGCCTCGCCGCCTACAAGTACCCCCGGATCATCGAGTTCGCTGAGAGCCTGCCCAAGGGCCCGACCGGCAAGATCCTCAAGCGCAACCTGCGCTGAGACGAGCGGCGAGGTCGAGTCGGTCGCCCGCGCCCCCTATCGGAGGGGCCGCGGACGCCCCTCGAACACGGTGCCCCAGATCCCGATGTCCCTCAGCTTCCGCGGATCGACGGCGTGGGGATCCTGTTCGAGGACGGTGAAGTCGGCCTGCTTGCCGGGCCGGATGGAGCCGATCTCGTCCTCCAGCCCCAGGCTCCGGGCCGTCTCGACGGTGACGGCGCGCAATGAGACTCCAGCCCAACGCGCGGACGACCCCGAGTAGTAGAGCACTTTGGGTCCGCCGGAATTGGCGCGAGCGGTGGAGCGCGAGCGAGACCTGGTCGGCCCGGGGCGTCCCGGCGACTTCGCTGCCGGTGGGTTCCGCGCTCCCGTCCGCCACGGCGTTCTCCGAAGTGCGTCGCGCCGCTTGAGCGCCGCGAATGCCCTCCGGCGCGCCGCTCAATCCCGAAGGGCCCCGACGATGACGTCCGTCATCACCCGATGTCCCTCGCGGGAGAGGTGCATCGGGTCGTAGGGCAGGAAGTAGGTCGAGGGCGGGACGCCTCCATCGAAGCGGGGGCGCGGGTCGATGAAGTCCACGTCCATCGCCGCGAGCAGGGCGCCGACCTTGCGCTGGGGGATCTCGGACTCCGGCTCGTCCGGGTGGCGGAGCTGATACTCGAAGGGCGACAGGGCAACGACGAAGGGAATGCCCCGTTCCTTCAGCCCGGCTGCGATCTCCCCGATTTGCCCGATGGATTGCGCCAGCAGCCCGTCGTCCGCGTACAGCGGCAGGACCGCCTTCCAGCCCCGCCGCTGGGACCGGAGCACGCGGTGCTTGAGCCACAGGTAGAACTTCGAGCGCTCCCGGAGGAAGTCGTTCGCGTCCCGAAACAGAGAGATGGCCCGGAGCGACTCCGTGAGTTCCTCCTCCGGAATGCGCTCCTCCTTCTGCGCCTGAAGATACCGGTCGATGTTCTGTGCGCTTCGGGTGCTGACGTCGTTCAGGCAATAGACGAGGACCACGGCGACGACTTCCTCGTGGAGGGGGAGGAAGGAGTCGACGATGTTCTTGTAGTCGTCGGTGGCGTACCCGATCACCGAAGAGTTGTAGATCCTCCGGGTGGGAAAGCGCGCGCGGAGCAGACCCGCGAAGGTCTCGCCTTCTTCGACGGCGGGTCCGAATCCGACCGAATCGCCGAGGATGAGGATCGCCTCGGTCTTTCCGTCGTCGCCGGGGAAGCCGCCCTTGGGAACGCGGAATCCGTGCTCGTCGGTGTAGACGACGGCGCCGAACGAGACCCCCTCCGCGTTGGGTGCGTTCCCCTTGCTCGGTCCGTAGGCCTCGGCGACGAACAGATCGCGGCTGTTCCCCAGGAAATTGAGGTCGGAGAAGGTCCGGACGGCCAGCTCGCCGATCAGGGCGAGGAGCCCCAGGAATAGCAGCGAGCCCAGCACCAAGAGAATCTCGGCGCCACCGGGCCGGAGTTTCACTGACCCGCCCCCCGTGGTAGTCCGCTCCCTATGTTAACGGGTGGGAGAAAGGATGTTCTACGGACTCGATGTACACAAGGCGTTTCTGCAGGTCTGTGAGCTCGGACCGGATGGGAAGCGCCGACGGGAGTTTCGTGTCAGCGCGGGTGTGGGAGAGATCGAGGCTTTCGCAGCGACCCTGGGCGCGGAGGACCGGATGGTGCTGGAGGCTACGCTTCACACCTCACTCCGCGACATCCTGGACTGCAGGCTTTGCCCGCGGCCGGACGAGCTGGAGGATCGCCAGGCCGACGATCATCAGGATCGCCGCCGCCGGGAAGATCGAGCGATAGCCCAGCTCGTCGATCAGCCTGCCTCCGATGAGCGGACCCAGGATCTGCGCCACCGCGATGCTGATCACGCTGAAGCCGACGAACTCCGCGGTACGCTCCTCGGGAACCAGATCGAGCATGTAGGCGTAGCCGACCCCCATGACGGCGGCGAAGGGGACCGCCGAGGCCGCGACCAGGACCACCGCCTGGGTGAGGTTCTGGGAGAGCCCCACCAGGACCTCGCTGATCGCCCAGGCGAAGATCATGATCGACAGGATTGCCCTGCGGCCGAAGCGATCGCCCAGCATCCCCATCGGCAGCATGAATAGCGTGGCCACCACCGTGAAGGGCAGCAGCACCAGGAAGGACTGTCCCTCGGCCGCCTGCAGCTCCTCGACCGCGAACAGGGTGGCGAAGGTGGAGACCATCCAGAAGCCGAGCCACCAGAAGAACTGGGCGCTGAAGAAGCGCATGGCGCTGGTCTCGGCGAGGATGCTCCTCAGGTAGCGCAGGGGGCTGGCTTTCTCCCGCGACCCCGGCGCGGGCTCCGGCGCCGGCGACTCCTTCAGCAGGGCGATCGCCAGCAGCAGGGAAGCGAAGAAGGCCAGGGCCGCCACCCGGAAGACCGCGGTCCGATGGTTCTCCCAGAGAAGCGTGCTCATGGCGAAGCAGGCGATCAGGCCCAGACTGCCCACCAGGTTCATCACGCCGCTGGCGGTGCTGCGCTGCTCGGGCGGCGTGACGTCGGGAAGCAGCGAAAGAAAGGGCGTCTCGGCCGCACGGAGAAAGAAGTAGGCGCACCCGGCGAGCAGCGTCACCGCTGCGAAGGAGCGCACGTGGGGCAGGGCCAGCACGCCGAGCAGCACCCCCAGCGAGCCCAGCAGCACGAAGGGCCGGCGCCGGCCGAAGCGGGTGGCGCTGCGGTCGCTCCAGTAGCCCACCAGGGGCGGAACGATGCAGCCCGACACTCCCGCCAGGCTGAGAACCAGCGAGATGGTGAACTTCGAGTCGGTGAAGTCCTTCAGGAAGAGCGGCATGGGTCCGGCGTGGAAGGCCCAGAAGACCTGGATCCCGAACCATCCCGTGCCGATCACGAACATCTTTGCGGGCGTGATCGCGGGTGACGGATGCAAGCGGGCTCCTTGGACCGAGGCGCTCAGCCCGGCGTCTTCTCGTTTCGGAACACGCGACCCGCGAGCGCTGATCAGAGCTCGGCGTCGCGTTGGGCGCGCGCCTCGAGCAGGCGCAGGAACTTCTCGCGGTCCGCCGAGATGAAGATGCCCTCCGCTTCGGCGGTGAGGAGATCGCCGGCGTAGACGCGGGCCCGGGTGAAGATCTTGCGCCGCTCCTGTCCCACGACCTCGGCGTCGAAGCGCAGCTCCGTGTGCAGGGGCGTGGGCTTGCGGTAGACGATCGTGAGGGTCCCCGTGAAGCCCGGGCTTCCGGTGAGGGACTGGGTGAAGCCCAGCACCTCGTCGAAGGCGGCGGCGATGAACCCGCCGTGGACGCAGCCTGGCGGCCCCTCGTACGCCGAGCCGAAGTTGACGCGGCCCTCGGCCCGTCGCTCGCCGGTGCTGCGCAGCGAGATGGGCGGCGCCAGCGGGTTCGAGAGTCCGATCATCGGGCTCTGGTCGAAGAAGGCGCCGACGTCGCCGGCGTTCGCGGTCTCCGCGAAGCCCTCGTACCGCATGAGCCGAGGGTGGGTCGCCAGCCGTTCGGCGTAGCGCTCGAGCCTTTCGGTGGCGGCGCGGAGCTCGTCCTCCGGTGCGTTGCTGCGGACGAGGCGCTCGATCACGAGCCGCATCGCCGACGCCAGTCGGCGCTTCTGCGCCCACGCACCGCTCGCCGGCAGCGCCGAGGCCCGCCAGTGGGTGAGAAAGGTCCGCGCCTCCGGCTTCTCGGAGCTCACGCCGCGCCTCCGAAGATGTCGAGGATCGCGTCGAGATTGGCGTGCAACCGCTCCGGCGGGACGCCGACGCTCGGCGCGTAGAGCAGCGGGTCCTCG
>JAOTUO010000084.1 GCA_029863845.1 Myxococcales bacterium | reverse complement strand
GCCCGACCTCGCGGAGCTGGTGTGCAGCAACTCGCTCCGTTCCAACGCTCGGACGCATGCCGTCGGTCTGCTCAAGGAGGAGATGCGGCGTCTGGGCTCCCTCATCCTCGCGGCGGCGGACGAAGTCGCGGTTCCGGCCGGCAAGGCGCTGGCGGTCGATCGGGTCGCGTTCGCGCGGCGCATCACCGAGGCGATCGAGTGCCATCCGCGCATCCGGCTGCGGCGCGAGGTGGTGACGCGCATTCCCGGCGACGAGCGGGTGATCCTCGCCACCGGTCCCTTGACCGCTTCGGAGCTCGCGAGCGACCTCCGGAGTCTCCTCGGCGAAGAGACCCTGTACTTCTACGACGCCCTCTCGCCCATCGTGTACGCCGACTCGATCGACCACGAAGTGGCGTTCCGGGCCTCGCGCTACGCCGACGGAGAGGGGGACTACCTCAACCTGCCGTTGTCCGAGGCGGAGTATCACGCGTTCGTCGATGCGCTCGTCTCCGCCGAGACCGTCCCGCTGCACGAGTTCGAGGCGGCCCTGTACTTCGAGGGGTGCCTGCCCATCGAGGAGATCGCGCGGCGCGGGCCAAAGACGCTGGCCTACGGTCCGATGAAGCCGGTCGGCCTCGTCGATCCGCGGAGCGGCCGGCGTCCCCACGCGGTGATCCAGCTCCGGCAGGAGGACAAGCGCGGCATCCTCTACAACCTCGTCGGGTTTCAGACGAAGCTCCGCATCGGCGAGCAGAAGCGCGTGTTGCGGGCGCTTCCGGGCTTCGCCGGAGCGGTCTTTGCACGCTACGGCTCCGTCCACCGCAACACGTACATCAACGCGCCGAAGCACCTGCGGCCGACCCTCGAGCTCGGCTCGCGTCCGGGCCTCTACATCGCCGGTCAGATGGCCGGGGTCGAGGGCTACGTGGAGTCCGCTGCGCTGGGCCTGCTCGCCGGACTGAACGCCGCTGCCGGGGCGCGGGGCCGACCCGCGCTGCTTCCCGATCCCGCCACCGCTCACGGCGCGCTGGTGCGCTACGTGGTCGGGGCCGATCCGCGGAACTTCCAGCCCATGAACGTGAACTACGGCCTCTTCCCGCCGCTCTCGGGCGTCTCGCGCCGGCTGCGCAGACGGGACAGGAACGAGCGGCTCGCCGCGCGGGCCCTCGAAGCCCTCGCCCCGTTCGAGCAACACGCCGCGGACCTGCTGGCATGACCTTCTCCGACGCGATCCGCTCGTTCGAGATCCACATGCGAGCCGAACGCAACCTCTCGCCGCACACGCGGCGCGGTTACCTGACCGACGTGCGACAGCTCGCCGCGTTCCTGGGGGGGCGCGTGGAACCGGCTCAGGTGACGGCGACCCAGGTGCGCGGCTTTCTCGCGGGTCTTCACGCACGCCGGCATCCCGCGACGCTGGGTCGCAAGCTGGCTGCGCTGCGCTCGTTCTTCCGCTGGCTCCGGTGCGAGGGCGCTTGCGACCTCGATCCCACCGATGGGATCCCCTGTCCGCGCACACCGAAGCGCCTTCCGAATCCCCTCCCGGTGGACGATTGCGTCGCGCTCGTCGAGCGCGATCGGCGCCGGCGGCGACCGCGCGGGCGTTCGGCGGCGCGCGAGCACCGCTCGGTCCAGGGGGCGCTTCGCGACCGCGCTCTCGCGGAGCTGCTCTACGGCGCGGGATTGCGCGTCGGTGAGCTCGCCGCCCTGGACGTGCGAGACATGGATCTCCACCGCGGAGACGTGCGCGTCGTGGGCAAGGGCGGCAAGGAGCGGGTCGTGCCGTTGCCGGCCGCGACACGCCGGGCCCTGGAAGCCTATCTCGAGGCCCGGAGACGGCCGGGGCTGCTGGCGGAGCCGCTCTTCACGAGCCTGCGACCCCACGCGGAGGGCCCGCGCCGGCTGGGGGTGCGCGACGTCCGGCGCATCGTCGCGTCCCGTGCGCGGGGCGCCGGCGTGGTCGACCGGGTCCATCCGCACCGCCTGCGGCACAGCTACGCGACCCACCTGCTCGACATGGGCGCCGACCTGCGCGAGATTCAAGAGCTTCTCGGGCACGCGAGCCTGTCCACGACCGAGAAGTACACGGCGGTGTCGGCCGACCGAATCATGGAAGTGTACGATCGCGCGCACCCCAGAGCCCGGAGTGGCGCCGACGGCAAGCAGAAATCGAAAAAGCGGGCGAGCGAAGGTCGGTAGCGCAAGCCGGCGCAGCCGGCACGCAGCGAGTCGAAGGCGAGCGAAGGTCAGTAGCGCAAGCCGGCGCAGCCGGCACGCAGCGAGTCGAAGGCGAGCGAAGGTCAGTAAGCAGGAACGCGAATGAACCGGACCCAGACCGTGCACTCCACCACCGTGCTTGCGATCGTGCGCAACGGGCAGATCGCGATAGCCTCGGACGGGCAGGTCACGGTGGGCAATACGGTAGTGAAGCAGGCGGCGCAGAAGGCGCGCCGGGTGGCGAACGGCGTCGCGCTGATCGGTTTCGCGGGAGGCGCCGCGGACGCGATGGCGCTCACCGAGCGCCTCGAGGCAAAGCTCGAGGCCTATCCCAGCAACGTGCGGCGCGCCGCCGTCGAGCTCGCCAAGGACTGGCGCACGGATCGGGCGTTGCGCCGCCTCGACGCCCTGCTGGTGGTGGGTGACCGCGAGCACGTGCTGGTGGTCTCCGGCAACGGCGACGTGATCGAGCCCGACGACGGGATCGCCGCCGTCGGCTCGGGCGGCTCGTACGCGCTGGCGGCCGCCCGGGCGCTGGCTCGTCACACGGAGCTCGGCGTCGAGGAGATCGCCCGCGAGGCGCTGCGCATCACCGCCGAGATCTGCATCTATACGAACGACAACGTGAACGTGGTGACGCTTCCGTGAGCGAAGAGCAGACCTTCACACCGCGCGAGGTCGTCTCGGAGCTGGACCGCTACATCGTCGGCCAGCCCGAGGCGAAGCGGGCTGTCGCCATCGCGCTGCGCAATCGCTGGCGCCGCCAGCAGGTTCCCGAGGAGCTCCGCGACGAGATCGCGCCGAAGAACATCATCATGATCGGCCCGACGGGAGTGGGAAAGACGGAAGTGGCCCGGCGGTTGTCCCGGATGGCCCAGGCCCCGTTCATCAAGGTGGAGGCCTCGAAGTTCACCGAGGTGGGCTACGTCGGGCGCGACGTCGAGTCGATCATTCGCGACCTCGCGGATCTCGGCCTCGCCCTCGTGCTCGAGGAGGAGAAGCGCGCGGTTCGCACCAAGGCCGAAGAGCGGGCCGAGGAGCGCCTGCTCGATGTCCTGCTGCCGCCGCCGGCCCCGCCGGCGGGCGCGGCGGGCACGGTGATCCGCCTCGGGCCCTCGCAGGCGGCCGCGGGCGAGAGGCCCGCCGGGCCCGACGGGGCTGCGGCGAGCGAAACGCGCGAGAAGCTGCGCGGGATGCTCCGGAAGGGCGGGCTCGACGATCGGGAGGTCGAGCTCGAGTTCGAAGACGGCGGCGGCGCCGGCACCATGATGTCGATCTTCACGCCCCAAGGCGTCGAAGAGATGGGCATGCAGTTCAAGGATCTGCTCGGCGGCCTGATCCCCAAGCGGACGCGACGGCGCCGCATGCGGGTGAGGGCGGCGCTGGAGGCGCTGGCGGCCGAAGAGGCGACGCGCCTGGTGGACATGGATCACGTGCGGGAGCTCGCGGTGTCGCGGGTCGAGCAGTCGGGGATCGTGTTCATCGACGAGCTCGACAAGGTGGCGGTGGGGTCGAGCCTCCGCAGCGGCCCCGACGTTTCGCGGGAAGGCGTCCAGCGGGACCTGCTCCCCATCGTCGAGGGTTCGACGGTCCAGACCAAGCACGGCCCGGTCCGCACCGACCACATCCTGTTCATCGCGGCGGGCGCTTTCCACGCCGCGAAGCCGTCGGACCTGATCCCCGAGCTCCAGGGGCGGTTCCCGATCCGCGTCGAGCTGTCGAGCCTGTCGCGGGACGACTTCAACCGCATCCTCACCGAGCCCCGCAACTCGCTGGTGCGCCAGTACACCGAGTTGCTGCGCACCGAGGACGTGGAGATCGAATTCAAGGACGACGGCATCCGGGCGATCGCCGAGTACGCCGCACGCGTCAACGAGCGCTCCGAGGACATCGGAGCGCGCCGCCTGCACACGGTGATGGAGAAGCTGCTCGAGGAGATGAGCTTCAACGCGCCTGACCTCGGGGGGACGCGACACGTGGTGGACGAAGCGTTCGTACGCGAGCGCCTCGAGGACCTCGTGCAGGACGAGGACCTGTCGCGATTCATTCTCTGAGCCCGCGTCATCCCCCGGGGCCGGAGCGGCGGGAGAGGAGAGCATGACCGAGCCGAAGCCCGGTGTCCTCGTCGTCGACGACGAGCGCTTCTTCCGGGAGGCGATCCGCGATTCCCTGGCGGATGCGGGGATCGAGTGTCGGACCGCCGCCGGAGGCGAGGAGGCGCTGGCCGCGGCCGACGACCCGGCCGTCGGCGTCGTCGTCCTCGACCTCCAGCTGTCGGATCCGCGCGGCCTCGAGGTGCTCGAGCGCCTGAGCGCTCGCCGCCCCGCCCTGCGTGTGATCGCCCTTTCGACGGCCACCGATCAGGATCTCGTCCTCGAGGCGCTGCGTCTGCACGCGTGCGACTACCTCGCCAAGCCCCTTCACGAGGAAGAGCTGGTGCTGACGGTGCAACGAGCGCTCCGGAGCTACCAGGTCGAGACCGGCGGAGCGAACCTGCGTGAGCGGCTCGGCCGGCTGGAGGCGCAGCTGGCGCTCCTCGCGGAGCCCTCTCCGGAGCGCGAGGGGGCAAGCGGCGTCGAGGCGCTCGCCGGCCGGGCGGCGGAAGCGGTCGCCGTCGTGCTGGGCGCGACGAAGACGTCGCTTCTGTTGCTCGACGAGCGCGGCGAGGAGCTGCGGGCGGCGGCGATCACGGGACGCGCGCTGGCCGCCGCCGAGATGGACGCCGTCAAGGCGGGGGAGGGTGCGGCGGGGGTGGTCCTGGCGGACGCCGCCGCGATCGCGGTGGCGGACGTGGCGGCCGACGCCCGCTTTGCGGGGCGCGCGCCGAGCGAGCGCTACGCGTCGTCCTCCTTCGCCCTCGCGACCTGTCTCGGAGCGGGCGCTCCGCTGGGCGTGCTGTGCGCCACCGATCGCGACGACGGAGCCCCCTTCGGCGAGGACGACCTCGCGCTGCTCCGGATCCTCGCGCTCGCGGTGGGCCAGCACCTCGCGAAAGCGGGCGAAGCCCGCGCGCAGCGAGCCAATGCGACCGAAGGCCGCGCGGCGGGCGGAGCGGGAGCCGAGCTCGCTGGGCCCGGCGAGCGCGGCTCCGAAAGCGGCGATGCCGAGCTCGCGCGGGCCATCTGCGACGTGCTGGCCGAAGAGGTCGAGCCCGATCGCATCATCGAGGCCGCACTGCGCCCGGTCGCGCGCGCGCTGCCGGCGGCTCCGATCTCGCTCTATCTCGTCGAGAACGGCGTTCTCGAGCTCCAGGGGCAGTGCGAGGGCGGCGGCCCGGGCGACCCTCCGCAGCTGCCGGCAAACCGCGGTCTCACGGGAACGGTGCTGCAGACCGGTCGCCTGGTCGCGTCGGATCAGCCCGGGTCGGACCCCCGCTTCGATGCGGAGGTCGACGCCCGGGCGGATGGCGTCGTTGCCCCTCTGCTCTGCGTGCCGATTCGCCTGCGCGGCAAGGTCGTGGGCGTGGCGCGCGCGTTCGCGAGCGTCGATTCCGGCGTCTCGGCGGCCACCGGCGAGCTGCTCTCCGCCGTGCTCTCGGCGGCGGTACGAAACGTCCTCCTGTACCGTAGTCTGCTCGAGTCCATCGATGACGTGGCCGAGGCCCGACGCGAAGCGCGGGGAGCGAGCCGGGGACGATGAAGGACCTGATCGACAAGGCCGAGATCCTGATCGAAGCGCTGCCCTACATCCGGCGCTTCACGGGCAAGACCGTCGTCATCAAGTACGGCGGCAGCGCCATGAGCGACGCGACGCTGCGGGCCTCGTTCGCCCTGGACGTCGTGCTGCTCAAATCCATCGGACTTCGCCCGGTGATCGTCCACGGGGGCGGCCCGCAGATCGGCGCCACCCTCGAGCGGCTCGGCAAGAGCTCGACCTTCGTCGACGGACTGCGGGTCACGGACGACGAGACGATGGAAGTGGTCGAAATGGTCCTCGGCGGCAAGGTCAACCGCGAGATCGTGGATTTGATCCAACAGCGGGACGGTCGCGCGGTGGGGCTGACGGGCTGCGACGGGGGCATGATCCGGGTGACGCAGCGACTCGTCGCCGATCGCGATCTCGGGCGCGTCGGCCGCATCGTCGCGGTGGACCCGTCTCCGATCATCGCGGTGACCGAGGGGGGCTTCGTGCCCGTGATCGCCCCCATCGGGGTCGACGACGCCGGCGTCACCCACAACGTGAACGCGGACGAGGCGGCGGGCGCGATCGCCCGCGCCCTGCGCGCCGAGAAGCTCATCCTGATCACCGACGTCGAGGGCGTGAAGGACCGCGGTCGCCGGCTCGTTCCGCGGCTCAGCGCGGAGGAGGCGCACAAGCTCATCGACGAGGGGACCATCCGCGACGGCATGATTCCCAAGGTCGAGTGCTGCATCGCGGCGCTGGAGAGCGGAGTCGGGAGCGCCCACATCATCGACGGCCGGATCCTGCACTCGATCCTGCTGGAGGTCTTCACCGACGGGGGCGTCGGGACGCTCCTGTCCTGCTGAGCCATGCCGAAGGACTTCCTGACGCTCGCCGACTGGTCCGCCGAGGACCTGTTCCGCCTGCTCGACCGGGCGCGCGAGCTCAAGCAGCTGCTGAATCGCGGCCAGCGACCCCAGAGCCTGGAGGGGCGGGCCCTGGCCATGTTCTTCGAGAAGCCCTCGCTGCGGACGCACGTCACCTTCGAGGCCGGGATGGCGCAGCTCGGCGGACACGCCATCCTGCTCCGACCCGAGCAGGTCGGGATCGGCACGCGGGAGGCCCCGGGCGACGTGGCCCGCAACCTCTCGCGGTGGGTCGACGGCATCGTCGCCCGGACCTTCAGCCACGAGCTGATCGAGGAGCTGGCGCGCGTCGCGACGATCCCCGTGATCAACGGCCTCACGGACCTCCTGCATCCGTGTCAGGTGATGGCCGACTTCCAGACCATCGCCGAGCACGTCGAGCTCAAGGACGCGGTGATCGCCTACGTCGGCGACGGAAACAACATGGCCAACTCGCTGATGCTCGGGGCGGGGGTGCTCGGCCTCACGCTGCGGCTGGGGACGCCGGCGAGCCATCGCCCGGCGGTCCGCATCCGGCGCTGCGCCGAGGAGCTGGCGGCGGCGAGCGGTGCGCGCCTCTCCTGGTGCGAGGACCCCCGCGAGGCGGTGCGCGGGGCGACCTTCGTCTACACCGATACCTGGACCAGCATGGGCCAGGAGTCGGAGCGCGAGGCGCGCCGCCGCCTCTTCGCGGAGTACCAGGTGAATGCGGCGCTGCTCGAGCACGCGCCGGAGGCCTGGGTCATGCACTGTCTGCCGGCCCATCGCGGCGAGGAGATCACCGACGAGATCCTCGACGGTGAGCGCAGCCTGGCTCTCGACCAGGCCGAAAACCGCCTCCACGCCCAGAAGGCGGTCCTGGAGCGGCTCCTGACCTAGCCCCTGGGGGACCCGGTCCGTCCCCTCGCACAACCGGGCGTTCGGCCCGCTCCCGCCTCAGCTTTTCCGCACAGCCCGCCGATGAGGCGAGGGCGCAGGAGCCCTCGGGCTCCGGCGGGGAGCCCCATGCAGTCGGCGGCGGAAGCAGGCGATCAGGAACAGCGAATCCCGCGGCTCGCGCCGGGCTGGGATCCCTCCGGGCTCTCACTCAGCCCGGCGGAGGGCTTCCTCCTCTCCCGCATCGACGGTCGCACGCCCTGGGCCGTGCTCCTCGAGATCGGCGGGCTCGCGCCGGAGGAGATCGAGGAACGCCTGAAGCGGTGGACGGAGGAGGGGATCCTCGTATTGACCGAGGCCGTCGAGCGGGCCGGGGACGGGCCGAGTCCGGACCCGGCGGAGGAGGCCGGGACGCCGGAGGCGGTCCGGGTCGCGGTGGAGTATGCGATCGACGCCGATCTCGACCTGGCCGTCGACCTGCAACGCCGCATCTGCGAGTTCGACGCGGCCCTGGACCAACCGTATCACGCGCTGCTCGGCGTGGATCGCGACGCCGACACGCGCGCCATCAAGCGCGCGTACTTCGAGCTCTCGAAGCAGTTCCACCCGGACCGCTACTTTCGGCGCAATATCGGGGACTACGCGCTCCGCCTCGATCGCATCTTCAAGAAGATCGTCGAGGCCTACGAGCTGCTCTCGGACCCCGCCACCCGGGCCGAGATCGAGTGCTCGATGCTGCATTCCCCGCCGACGCCGGACCCGTCGGCGGCCGTCGCCGACGCTTCGCGTTCGCCCAAGCCCCGGCGATCGGCCCGACGCGAACGGCTCGAGCGACTGCGGCGCCAGTTCCGCATTCCCGACGAGGTCTTCGCCGAGCGGCGCTTCAAGGCCCGTCAGTTCTTCGACGCGGCGATCGTCTCGCGCCACAAGCAGCGCTGGGTCGAGGCGGCCGCCAGCATGCGCCTCGCGATTGCCTTCGATCCGTGGTGCGACGAGTACCGGCAGGCCTTCGGCGAGGTCCAGGCGCGCGTCCACCAGGTGCGCGCGGCGGAGCTGCTCGAGAAGGCCAAGGGCGCCTGGGACGACCGCGCTCGGCACGACGCCATGCAGCTGTACGAGGAGGCGCTCCACTACCGGCCCAGCGATCCCGAGGTGAACGATCGAGCGGCGCAGCTGGCGATCGAGATGGTCGAACTCGATCGCGCCCGCGAATACGCCGAGACGGCCTGCGAGGTGGAGCCCGACGTCGCGCGCTACCGCGTCACCCTGGCCCGCGTGTTCCGGGGGCAGGGGCTGGTCGAGAAGGCGAGGGGAGTGCTGAAGGAGGCGCTCCGCCTCGATCCGCAGGACTCACAGGCCAGCGAAGAGCTTGAATCTCTGCGTCGCCGAGGACTTCGACGGCAGAGAACTGGAGGCAAGAAATGAGCCGTGTCATCGGAATCGATCTCGGGACGACCAACTCGTGTGTGGCGGTGGTCGACGGAGGGAAGCCCGTGGTGGTTCCCAACGCGGGAGGCTACAAGACGAGCCCGTCGATGTTTGCCATCTCGCAGGACGGAAAGCGGCTGGTGGGTCACCTGGCGAAGCGACAGGCCATCACGAACTCGCGCGACACCGTCTACGCGTGCAAGCGGCTGATCGGACGGCGCTTCGATTCGCCGGAGGTGGCCCGTGCCCTCGAGCTGTGCCCCTACGAGATCGTTCGCGGCGCCAACGATGAAGCGCGCATCATGATCACCGGGAAGACCTTCTCCTGCCCGGAAATTTCCGGAATCATCCTGCGCGAGATGAAGCGCGTCGCCGAGGAGTACCTCGGCGAGCCCGTGGTCGAAGCCGTCATCACGGTTCCGGCGTACTTCAACGACACCCAGCGCCAGTCCACCAAGGACGCCGGGAAGATCGCGGGCCTCGAGGTCCTGCGCATCATCAACGAGCCCACCGCCGCCGCCCTGGCCTACGGCCTGTCGCGGAAGCAGGTCGAGGAGAAGATCGCGGTCTACGACCTGGGCGGCGGGACCTTCGACATCTCGATCCTCGAGCTCGGCGACGGCGTGGTCGAGGTCCTGGCAACCGCGGGGAATACCTTCCTGGGAGGGGAGGACCTCGATCGGCGGCTGGTCGACCACATCCTCAAGCAGTTCGAGCAGGATGAGGGCCTCGACCTCCGGGACGATCGCATGGCCCTCCAGCGCCTGAAGGACGCGGCGGAGAAGGCGAAGTGCGATCTGTCGTCCCTCAACACCGCCGAGGTCAACCTGCCCTTCATCGCCAACGACGCCAACGGCGCCCGGCACCTCAACATGGAACTCAGCCGGGAGACGCTCGAGGAGCTGGTCGGCGACATCGTGGACGCCACCCTCGACAGCGTCGCGCAGTGCGTGGCCGACGCCGGCCTGTCGGCGGACCAGATCGATCACGTGCTCCTCGTCGGCGGTCAGACGCGCATGCCGCTCGTCCAGTCCCGGGTCACCGACTTCTTCGGGAAACGCCCGCACAAAGGCGTGAACCCGGACGAAGTGGTCGCCGTCGGCGCCGCGATTCAGGGGAACGTGCTCACCGAAAAGGATCGGGACCTGCTGCTGCTCGACGTGACTCCGATGTCGCTGGGGATCGCGACCTTTGATGGCCACTTCGCGACGTTGATCGCGAGAAACACGACCGTCCCCGTGCGGAAATCCCACTTCTTCACGACGACCCGGGACGAGCAGACGGCGGTGAAGATCCGCGTTCTGCAGGGCGACAGCGACCGCGCCGACGGCAACCACCTGCTCGGCGAGTTCGTCCTCACGGACATCCGGTGCGCCCCGAAGGGCGAGCCCGAGATCGACGTCGCGTTCGAAATCGACGCCAACGGCATCGTGAGCGTCTCGGCCCGAGACCTCGCGACCGACGGGGAGCAGTCGATCACGGTGAACGCCACCGGCACGCTCTCCGAGGAGGAGGTCGAGCGGATCATCCGCGAGAACGCGGATCACGAGCTTCCGAAGGAGAAGTAGCGGCTCGCGATGGGCGAATCGGAGACGGCAAAGCTGGAACGGCTGGTTCGCGCTGGGCTGGACCACTTTGGCCTGGGCGACGTCGCGAATGCCGTCCGCTGCTGGGAGGCGGTGCTGCGCATCGACCCGGACCACGCGGAGGCGCTGGACTACCTACAGGCGGCGGGAGGCGGCGGGGACGCGCGCTCCGAGGGTCCCGAGCCCGGCCTGGCCGAAGCGGTCGCGAGCGCTTCCACCGAGGTGCATCCGGAAACGTCGGCGGCGCGCCTGGTGGAGGAAGCCCGGGCGCGGCTCGACGGCGAGGATCTCGAAGGGGCCCTGGATCTCTTCCGCGCCGCCGCCGACCTGGAGTCCGTAGAGATCGAGGTGGAGGGATACATCGACATGCTGCGCAGCCAGCTGCTGCAGCGCTACCGGAAGCGGGTAGGCGAGCGCGGCGCGATCCCCAAGCTGCTGATCCAGCCGTCCGCGATCACGCGCTTCCAGCTGCCCGCGGACGCCGGCTTCGTGCTCTCGCTGGTGGACGGCGAGACGACAATCGATGAATTGATCGCGCTGTCCGGCATGGACGCCTTCGATGCGCTGCGGATTCTCAACGATCTGGTCGACGCCGGCATCGCGGGGCTCGAATCGTGATCGGCGCCTCCCGCTCGCTCCTGACCTACATCGACGCGCCCGTGGTGGTCGGCGACCGCGACGGCCGCGCAGCGTACGTGAACCCCGCCTTCGAGTCGAGCTTCTCCGTGGGCCTGGAAAGCGTCGTCGGCCAGACGCTGGCGACGCTCTTCGAGGGTGGAGCGCGCGAGTCCGTGCTGAGCTCGGTGGCGGAGGCCTGCGACCAGGGCAAGACGGTGCGCTTCCGGATCCGGCAGGGCGGGAAGGGCTTCGGTGCGATCGCATCGCCGATCGTCGCCGAGGATTCGCGCGTCGGGGTGGTGCTGCTGCTCGTCGAGTCGGCCGCTACCGACGAGCGCTTCCTCGCGCTCTACCGCGAGATCTCCGAGCCGCTCGGCGGTCTCGCCCAGCTGCTCGACGAGATGCTCGAGCAGACCGGTGGGCGCCGGTCCGAGCGCTACCGGAGCCTGATCGAGGAGGGGATTCGGGCCCTGACGCGGATTCGCAAGTGGACGGAGGAGCTTCGCCGCCTGTACTCCGGAACGGTCGCTTCGGAAGCCATCGCCGGGCGCGTCGATCCCGTCCCGGTCCTGCGCGACACGGCGGCCCGCGTGAAGTCCGAGTTCGCCAACAAGGGCGTCGCGTTCGAGCTTCTCGTCCCCGCGCAGCTTCCCGCCGTGCACGGCGACGCCGGGCGTCTCGAGCTCGCGCTCACGCACCTCCTGCGGGACCGCCTGGCGCGCGCCGCGAAGTCCTCGACGATCACGATGGCCGCACGGACCGCAGGACGCGGCACCGTAGAGTCGGTCGTCATCTCCATCGTCGACGCCGGCGACGAGGGCTGCGATCCCGCCGCCGCGGCGGACGCAGCGGGCGCGCCCGAGCCCCGCATCGTTCCGGAGCTGCTGAGCGAGATCGGCGCCGAGGTCCGGACGACCGCGGCTCCCAGGGGTGGGCGCACCACCGCGATTCGACTGTCCGTCGTCTGAGACCTCCCGCCGCGACCGGTGATCTGGGCTAGAATCCGCGCCACGGAGGTGCGCGGTGTCTGGCCGAAGCGCAGTCAAGCGGGTCTGCCTGGCCTACAGCGGTGGTCTGGACACCTCCGTGATCCTGCACTGGTTGATCCAGCAGTACGGGTGCGAGGTCGTGGCCTACACGGCCGACGTGGGCCAGCAGGAGGAGCTCGCCGGGCTTCCGGAGAAGGCCCGCGCCACCGGCGCGATCGACTGCGTGGTCCGGGACCTTCGCGAGGAGTTTGTCCGGGACTTCGTGTTCCCGGCGCTGCGGGGTGCCGCCGTCTACGAGGGGACCTACCTGCTGGGGACCGCGCTCTCCCGGCCGCTGATCGCGAAGGACCAGGCGGAGGTGGCGCGCGAGACCGGCTGCGACGCCGTCGCCCACGGCGCCACCGGCAAGGGCAACGACCAGGTTCGCTTCGAGCTCGCCTTCCGCGCCCTCGCTCCGGAGCTCGCCGTCATCGCGCCGTGGCGAGAGTGGGATCTTCGCTCCCGAACCGACTGCATCGCATACTGTGAGAAGCACGGGATTCCCGTCACCGCCACCCTGAAGAAGCCCTACTCGATCGACCGCAACCTGATGCACGTGTCCTTCGAGGGCGGCGTGCTCGAGGACCCGTGGCGCGCACCGGACGAGGACATGTTCATCCTGTCCCGATCGCCGGAAGCGGGGCCGGACCGCCCCGCGGAGCTCGTCATCGGATTCGCGCGGGGGAATCCCGTTTCCATCGACGGGGAGGGCCTGTCGCCCGCGGCGCTCCTCACGAAGCTCAACCGCATCGCCGGAGAGCACGGGGTCGGGCGGGTCGATATGGTCGAGAACCGCTTCGTGGGCCTCAAGTCGCGCGGGGTCTACGAAACGCCCGGCGGGACCGTCCTGCACGCCGCACACCGGGCCCTCGAGTCCATCACGATGGACCGGGACGTCATGCACGAACGCGATCGCCTCTCGCCGCGCTTCGCCGAGCTCATCTACAACGGCTTCTGGTTCTCGCCGGAGATGGACTTCGTGCGCGCGGCCGTCGACGCGGCGCAGGCCAACGTGACCGGCGAGGTGCGCGTGAAGCTCTACAAGGGGAGCGCGGTCGTGACGGGACGGCGCTCTCCCCATTCACTCTACGATTCCGACCTCGTGACCTTCGAAGACGGGGCATCCGAAGCCACCTACGACCCGCGGGACGCCACGGGCTTCATTCACCTCCAGGGCCTGCGACTGCGCAAGCCCTAGCCCGGCCCTAGCCGGGCCTCGCGCTCGCTGATCGCTCGCGCCGGGCGGCTACTCCTTCTGGGCCAGGAAGCGCAGCAGCTGCGGCAGCGCGAGCTTCATGAGGTCGACTTCGGGGTCGAGCTCGACGCCGATGGCGAAGACGTACGAGAGCGTCCTGGCGTAGAGGAGCAGGTCGTTCGGCAGCTGAAGCCCGGGCGTCGTCTGAAGCAGTGCCTTCGCTTCGTCCTTGAGCGGCAGCACGGCGGAGCCTGC
>JAOTUO010000389.1 GCA_029863845.1 Myxococcales bacterium | reverse complement strand
GAGCCGCAGGCGAGCGGAGCTTCAGTAGGCAAGGCGGCTTGGCCGCCGCGCAGCGAGCCGCAGGCGAGCGGAGCTTCAGTAGGCAAGGCGGCTTGGCCGCCGCGCAGCGAGCCGCAGGCGAGCGGAGCTTCAGTAGGCAAGGCGGCTTGGCCGCCGCGCAGCGAGCCGCAGGCGAGCGGAGTTGGGCGGGGAAGCGACGCGGAGCGTCCCCGCATCGCCGCTCCCTGACTCCGGTCACGCATTGCGCGCCCCGCCGCCTTCGAATTGCTGACGGTTTTGCCGTCCCGCTGCCGGTAGGTCGTCGATTCTCCGACGCTTTCGCCGGTGCAAGACCGTATCCGCCGCCGCGGTTGGCAGCCCGCGGGCGCAAGAACCTTCACAACGCCGGACTGCACCCGAGTCCGGAAATCCCTGGTGTTTCAGGCACCTGAATCTCGAGGCACGCGCTCCCGGGGCGGTCGAGGTCGGGTTCCGGTGCGCTTTTTCCCGGAATCGGGCCGGTTGGCATGCGCCGTGCTTGGAAGCGCGGGCCACAGGCGGACCCCGCTGAACCCAGGAGAACTCGATGGAAACCCTGCTCCGCGATGCGAAGGCCAACCACGACGAGATCCCCTCCTCCCTCAAAGAACAGATCGTCCTCGAGCACACGCCGCTGATCCGTTACATCGTGAACCGCATCGCCGTCCGGCTCCCGTCCCACATCGACCTCGACGACCTCCACAACACCGGCGTGATCGGCCTGATGGACGCCATCGAGAAGTACGATCCCGAGAAGAACTGCAAGTTCAAGACGTACGCCGAGTTCCGCATCAAGGGCGCGATCCTCGACCAGCTTCGATCCCTGGACTGGGTCCCGCGCAGCGTGCGCCAGAAGAGCCGTCGCCTGGAACGCGCCTACGGAGAGGTCGAGCAGCGGCTGGGGCGCTCCGCCAGCGAGGACGAGGTCGCGGACTCGCTGGGCCTCCAGATCGAGAAGTTCCACGAGCTGATGAATCAGGTGCGCGGAATCTCGCTGGTGAACCTGGAGGAGATCCGCGGCACCAACTCCGACGGCGACCGCACGGGCACCTTCGCGGACATCGTCGAGGACGTCCACTCCGAGAATCCCTTCGCGTCCCTCAAGCTCAGCGAGATGAAGCAGGTGATCGCGACCACGATCGCGACGCTTCCCGAGAAGGAGCGCCTGGTCGTCTCGCTCTACTATTACGAGGATCTCAACATGAAGGAGATCGGCGGGATCCTCGGCATCACGGAATCGCGCGTCTGCCAGATCCACACCAAGGCGGTGCTCCGGCTCCGGGCGAAGCTCAAGGGCCTCCTGGATCGCTGACGGGCGCAACGCTCCCGGTCTGCTCGCAGCGGACCAGAACGACGGTGATGTTGTCCTCGCCTCCACGCGAGTTCGCGAGGTCGATGAGGCGGCCGCAGGCGGCCGCGAGATCGGTCCCGTCGCAGACCGCCTTCGTGATCTCGTCGTCTCCGACGTGCGCGGTGAGGCCGTCCGAGCACAGCACGAACACATCGCCCCGCGCGGGCGTCAGCTCCGCGAGGTCCGGCTCCCCGTGACGGCGAACGCCCAGGGCGCGCGTGAGGACGTGCCGGTGCGGATGCTCCCGGGCCGCCCGCGGGCTGATCTCGCGCCGCCGCACCAGCTCCGCGACGAGCGAGTGATCGTCGGTGAGCTGCCGGATCCGACCCGCTCGCACCAGGTAGGCCCGGCTGTCGCCCACGTGCGCCAGCGCGATCCGCTCGCCGCCGGCCAGGAGCGCTACCAGCGTGGTGCCCATCCCGGCCAGATCGGCCTTCTGCTGGGCGGTGGCGAAGATCTCCCGATTCGCGGCGGCGACCGCGTAGCGAAGCTTCTCGGTCAGCATGGCGCTCGCGCCCTCGAGCGCTTTCAGGGCCGTCACGGCGGCCTGCACCGCCAGCCGGCTCGCCATCTGGCCCCCGCTGTGCCCGCCCATCCCGTCGGCCACCACGTAGAGCCCCAGCTCGGAGGCGACGGCGAAGCAGTCCTCGTTGCCGGTCCGGCGCTGGCCGACGTCGGTTCGGGCCGCCGCTCGAAGAATCATTCGGGGGATCTCCGCCAGGCCGGATCGGGGCGCCCCGGTCCCGACTCAGGACATCGGCGCTGCGCGCGGCCCCCTTGACCGGGAAAGTGGGGCGGGGTCTGGACGAAGGGCCGCGAAAAGCATTCAATCTCCAAGCATCCGGCGACGATAATACATCTCTGGGATGACTCGGAGGGGCCGGCGCCGCCGCTCGCCTCGCGCCACGCCACACACCGGGAGAGGAACATGGCCAAGACCCTGTTGCTGGCCGACGACAGCGTGACGATCCAGAAGGTCGTGGGCATCAGCTTCGCCAGCGAGGATGTCACGCTGATCACCGTCGACAACGGCGACGACGCCATCACCCGAGCCCGCGAGGTCCGTCCGGACGCCATCCTCGCGGACGTGGTCATGCCCGGAAAGAACGGCTACGAGGTCTGCGAGGCCGTCAAGTCCGACCCGGCGCTCCGACACATTCCCGTCCTGCTGCTGACGGGCACCTTCGAGGCGTACGACGAGGAGCGCGCGGGGCGAGTGGGCGCATCGGGACACGTCGCCAAGCCCTTCGAGGCCCAGGTGCTGGTGGACGAGGTCAAGCGGATGTTCGCCCGGGGCGCGAGCCCGGCAACGCCCGAAGCACCGGCGCCGCCTTCCGCCGCCGCTCCCCACGCGGCCGCCGGGGATTCCGACGACACCGCGAGCGACAGCTTCGACTTCTTCGACGACGAGTTCGGCGCGCCGGCGACCGCGGGCGCCGCCGAGAAGACCCAGCTGCTGGCCGGCGACGCCCTCAACTTCGACGCTGAAGACCAAGTGTTCTCCCTGGGTGAGCCCGAGCCCCCCCTCTCCGCAGGCTCGGGGCGGCCCGACGCCGCAGCCGTCGCCGAGCGGACGGTGATCGACCCCGGGGCCGCGGGGGAGCCCGAGGCCGCCGCCCCCAGCGAGCCGAGGCGGGAGAGGCTCTCCGCGGCGCCGGCTGCGGCGGCGGCCGCAAATCCATTGGACCACGACGCAGCGGAGTCGCGGCTCTCGGGAGCCGCGGCGGTCTTCCTGGCGCCGGACGCAGCCACACT
>JAOTUO010000083.1 GCA_029863845.1 Myxococcales bacterium | reverse complement strand
ATGACGAGAACCCTCAAGGACCAGGCGGTCATCGTCGGGATCGGGCAGACCGACTTCTCGAAGAACTCGGGCCGCTCCGAGATGCAGCTCGCCGCCGAGTGCGTGAAAGCCGCGATCGCCGACGCGGGGCTCCAGCCCTCCGACGTGGACGGGATGACCGCCTTCACCCTCGACACCAACGACGAGATCGAGGTGGCGCGCTGCGTCGGGATCGGCGACCTCACGTTCTTCAGCCGCATCCCCCACGGCGGCGGCGCCGCCATCGGCATCGTGCACCAGGCCGCCATGGCGGTGGCGACCGGCTCGGCGGAGGTCGTGGTGGGCTACCGCGCACTCAACGGGCGCTCGGGACAGCGCTACAGCCAGGGCGTCTCCGGCGACATCGTCACCTCCGACCTGATCCACTGGGGCTGGTACATGCCCTTCGGCCTGCTCACCCCGGCGAGCTGGGTGGCGATGTTCACGCAGCGCTACATGCACGAGACCGGCTGCAAGAGCACGGACCTGGCGCAGGTGGCGATCTCCACGCGCAAGCACGCCGTGAACAACCCCGCTGCCTTCTTCTACCAGCGCGAGCTCACTCTCGAGGACCACCAGACCGCGCGCTTCATCGCCGAGCCGCTGCGCCTCTACGACTGCTGCCAGGAGACCGACGGCGGCTGCGCCTTCGTCGTCACCACGCCGGAGCGCGCGCGCGACCTGCCGCAGCCCGGCGCGGTGATCCGCGGCGTGGCCCAGGCCTCGGCCGACGACCAGGAGAGCATGACGAGCTTCTACCGGCCCAACATCGCGTGCCTGCCGGAGATGGACCTGGTGGCCAAGCAGGTCTACGCACAGTCGGGGGTCGGCCCGAACGACCTCGACGCGGCGATCATCTACGACGCATTCACCTCGATCGTGCTGTGGCAGCTCGAGAGCTTCGGCCTGTGCGAGCCCGGCGAGGCCAAGGACTTCATCCAGAACGGCGCGCTCGAACTCGGAGGCCGGCTGCCGACCAACACCCACGGCGGGCAGCTCTCCGAGGCCTACATCCACGGCATCAACGGTGTGAACGAAGGCGTGCGACTGATCCGCGGCACGTCCTGCAATCAGCCCGAGAAGAACGACTGCGTGCTGGTCACCGCCGGGGTCGGCGTTCCGACCAGCGCGATGATTCTCGGCAGACTCGACTAGAAGGGAGAGAGCATGCGTGAAGCAGTGATCGTCGAGGCCCTGCGCAGCCCGATCGGCAAGGGCAAGATGGGCAAGGGGGGCCTCTCCGGCCTCCACCCCGCGCAGCTTCTGGCCAAGCTGCAGCAGGGCGTCGTCGAGCGGGCCGGGATTCCGGCCGCGGACGTCGAGCAGGTGATCGGCGGCTGCGTGACCCAGGCCGGCGAGCAGGCCGGCAACATCGCGCGCCACTCCTGGCTCACGCGCGGCGACGGCTGGCACACCGGCGGCACCACCGTCGACGCGCAGTGCGGATCCGGGCAGCAGGCGAATCACCTCGTCCGGGCGCTGGTGCAGGTCGGCAGCATCGACGCCGGCATCGCCTGCGGCGTCGAGGTGATGAGCCACGTGGGACTGGGCGCCAACGTGATCCACGGACCCGGCTTCTTCCTTCCCCAGGGCTACCCGTGGGACCAGTGCCCGAGCCAGTTCGACGCCGCCGAGCGCATCGCCACGAACCGCGGCATCACGCGCGAGGACGTCGATCGCTTCGCGCTCCAGAGCCAGCAGAAGGCCGGCGCCGCCCGGGCCGAGGGCCGCTTCAAGCCGGAGATCCTGCCGATCGAGGCGCCGGTGCTCGGCCCCGACGGCGCCGCCACCGGCGAGACGCGCCTGCTGGAGGAGGACGAGGGCATCCGCGAGAGCACGCTCGAGGGCCTGGCACAGCTCAAGCCCGTGAGCGAGGGCGGCATCCACACCGCGGGCAACTCGTCGCAGATCTCCGACGGCGCGGCGGCAGTGCTGTGGATGACGGCGGACAGAGCCAGGGCGCTCGGGCTCCGCCCCCGGGCCCGGATCGTGCAGGACGTGGTGGTCGGGACCGACCCCTACTACCTGCTTGACGGACCCATCGACGCCACCCAGGCGATCCTGCGCAAGACCGGCATGAAGATGTCGGACTTCGACCTGATCGAGATCAACGAGGCCTTCGCGGCCGTCGTGCTCTCCTGGGCCCGGGTGATGGAGCCCGACATGGACAAGGTGAACGTGAACGGCGGCGCCATCGCCCTCGGCCACCCGGTGGGCGCCACCGGCTCGCGCCTGATCGTGACGGCTCTCCACGAGCTCGAGCGCCGCGACGTCACCACCGCCCTCGTGACCATGTGCTGCGGCGCCGCCGTCGGCACCGGCACCGTCATCGAGCGGCTCTGAGGAGAGGATCGAAGATGGGAGATCTGGACGGAAGGGTTGCGATAGTCACCGGCGCCGCCCGCGGCCTCGGCCGCTGCGAGGCGCTTCAGCTCGCGAGTCAGGGGGCGCGCCTCGTCATCAACGACCTGGGCGTCAAGCGCGACGGCAGCGGCCGCGACGAGGAGCCGGCGCGGGCCGTGGTGGAGGAGATCCGGAAGGCGGGCGGCGAGGCCATTCCGCACTTCGGAGACGTCGCGGACTGGAACGACGCACAGTCGCTCATCCGGACCGCCATCGACTCCTTCGGCGGGCTCGACGTCCTGGTCAACAACGCCGGCTTCCTCCGCGACGCCATGCCCTGGAACATGAGCGAGCAGGACTTCGACGACGTGGTGCGCGTTCACCTGAAGGGCCACTTCTGCCCCATGCGCTTCGCTCTCTCCTACTGGCGCGACACGGCGAAGGCAAAGGGGAGCCCGATCTACGGGCGCCTCATCAACACCGCCTCCGAGTCCTACCTCTTCGGCAACCCGCCCCAGTTCAACTACGCCGCGGCGAAGGCCGGCATCGTGTCGATGACGATGGGCGCGGCGCAGCTGCTGCTCAAGTACGGCGTCACGGCCAACGTATTCCTCCCGCGCGCGCGCACGCGCATGACCGACAGCGGTCCGCTCGCCGCGATCTTCCGGAAGCCGGAAGAGGGCTTCGACGTCTTCGCGGTGGAGAACGCGACGCCCCTGGTGGGCTATCTGGCCTCGCCCCGCGCCGAGCGCATCTCGGGCTACGTCTTCATCGTCTGGAACAAGGAGGTGAAGATCGTTTCGCGGCCGGGGATCGCCGCCACCTTCCAGAGCGCGGAGCGCTGGGACCCCGACAGCCTGCACGAGGCGCTGGGACCGCACTTCGAGAAGCTCGAGCCCGTGAAGGACGGCTACACCGTCCCGGCCGCCTGAGGCCCGAGCGAGGAGGAAGCGCCATGGCAGGAACGAGCCCGAAGCCCTTCACCCCGACCCAGGAGAGGATCGGCAAGGTCGTCGTCCGGGCGATGTCGGCGGCCAACACCTGGTTGTACCGCCTCTCCGGAGGCCACATCGGCGGCACCTTCCTGGGCGGCGCCCCGGTCATGCTGCTTACCAGCACCGGCCGCAAGTCGGGCCAGCCGCGCACGGCGCCCCTCCTCTACCTGCGCGACGGCGAGAACGTCGTCATCGTCGCCTCCATGGGCGGCATGTCGAAGCACCCCGTCTGGTACCGCAACATCGAGGCCAACCCCGACGTCGAGGTCCAGATCGGAAGCGAGAAGACGAAGCTGCGTGCCCGCCGTGCCAGCGACGAAGAGAAGGCCGCCCTCTGGCCCCGGCTCGTGGCGATGTATGCCGACTACGACCAGTACCAGGCCCGCACCGAGCGCAACATTCCCGTCGTCATCCTCTCGCCCCGCTGAGCGGCCGCCGTCTCGATCTCCTCTCGGGCGGCCGTCGAGCCATCGAGCCGTGGTACCGTCTGGCGGCGCTGCAACCCGCCCGAGGAAGATCGCCGATGCGCGAGTTCTCCCTTTCGTCGCTGCTCGGGACCGCGCCCGAGGTCGTCTGGCAGCACGCCGTGAGTCCAGCCGGCGTGAACCGGGAGCTCCGTCCGCTGCTGCGGATGACCTTTCCGCCGCACACCGCGGACGTCACCGCTTCCTGGCGACCGGGCGAGCGCCTGTTTCGAAGCTGGCTCTTGCTGGGCGGGCTCCTGCCGCTCGATTACGACGATGTCGCCTTCGTCGAGCTGGACCGCGGTCGCCGCTTCCTGGAGCGCTCGCGGCTGCTCTCGCAGCGCGTCTGGGAACACGAGCGAACGATCGAGCCGGTGCCGGGCGGCTGCCGGCTCACGGACCGCCTCGCCTTCGTTCCTCGCGTGCCGGCGCTCGCACCCATCTACGCCGCCGTGTTCACCACCGTCTTCCGCCTCCGCCACCGCAATCTCCGCCGCCTGTTCGGTGCGGTGAAGGGCCAGATGGAGCGCTGACGCTCCGGCCTGCGGGCACGGGCGCCGCCCGGTCGTGGGGGGGTGGCGCCCCACTGGCAGATTCTCTAGCTTCGAACTCGCCAAGGAACCTTACCTGCCCGATTTCCGTTTGAGACACACCTCAGTTCAAAAATCGGATCAGCGTCAGTTTCGAAGCACCCCATTCGAGCATGGGGCTCGTTGGGGATCCATCGTGAGCGCGCGTCGTACATGACCATTGGCAAGTCGGCTCGCTCTCGCCAGAAGACCCGGACCTCGTCCGGGCGCATGGAAGAGAAGTTACTGTGAAGAAGATTTACGTCGGAAACCTGCCCTGGAGCGCGACCGATTCCGATCTGCGAGAGCTGTTCTCGTCGGTCGGTACGGTCCATTCCGCTGCGGTGATCACGGACCGGGACACCGGCCGTTCTCGCGGGTTCGGATTCATCGAGATGGATGATTCGGACGCGGAACAGGCCATCTCCAAGCTGGATGGCCGTGAGATGGACTCGCGCCCGTTGCGCGTGAACGAGGCCCAGGAGCGGCAGCGCCGACCCTCTCGCGACAGCTGGTAGACCACGGGCTGATTCGTGGGGCCTCGCCTCCCGGCGAGGCCCCACTCTTTCGAGCGACGATCGTGACGGCAAACGGCAGCCCGCTGAGCCGGGCGGCGTGGGTCTGCGGCGCGCTGCTCCTGGCGTGCAGCGGCTGCGGCGAAGGCGGCGGTCGCTCGGGATCTCCGGCGGATTCCCTTCCGCCCCACATCCGACAGCTGACGCCGTGGGGAGCGCGGCCCGACTGGTCGCACGACGGCCGACGTCTCCTGCTGATCGACGGCCTGGTGGGCGACGTCTTCGAGCTCGAGCTCGCGACGGGGTCGCTTCGGCCCCTGACGCAGCACTACGAGAACGCCGGCTATACCCGCGCCCTGTACCTCGCCAACGGCGACGTCCTGCTGGCGGGCCCGCGGGAGCGCGATCCCGAAGATCCCGAGCAGGGTCGCTGGACCGCGGAGCTGTGGGTCCTGGACCCGTCGCGGGCCGGGCCCGCATGGCCGCTGGACCAGCCCTGCTTCGAAGGGCCGGCGGTCTCGCGCGAGCGAATGCGCATCGCGTGGACGCTGTCCGACTACCCGAAGCGCGTCCTCTTCGGCGATTCCGAGATCTGGACGGGCGAGATCGAGTACGCCGGCGGGTACGCCCGGCTGGTGCGGAGAAAGCAGCTGCTGGCCGCGAGCGACGTCTCTGCCGTGGCGTTCCTGGAAGCCCAGAGCTTCCGGCCGCCCGACGACGGGGAGCTACTCTTCACGGCGTACGGATACCGGGGCGGGGAGGTCATGGGCTTCCAGCTCGCAACGGGCGAGCTGCGCAACTACTCGAGGAACTGGACCTACGACGAGGCCGAGGGCGTCTTTCCCGACGGCCGCCACATCGCCGTGGAACGCAATCCGCGAAATTTCTTCTTGCCAGGCAGGGTCGAGATCTGGAAACTGGCGCTCGACGAAAGCGGCGGCTACGAGCGGCTGACCCACTTTACGGATTTCGAAGGCTATGGCGCCAGCAACCCGGTCCTGAGCGACGACGGGCGCAGCATGGCGTTCCAGCTCTCCGTGGAAGGCGGGAGCTACGGAAACGGGCGCGGCATCTTTGTCTACGATCTCGTAGCGGCCACCCATGCGCGCTGAGCCCCGAGCTCGGTGCAGCGCAATGGACGGAAGCGACCCGCCATGGGACGGCGAACCAGGAGGCAGCGGCGCGGGGCGCGCCCGGTACGGGACGCGCCGAGCGCAGGGGCGCGCGGCTACACGGTAAGCGTCTCGCCCCGCGCGTTGACGCGCGCCCTGCTGATCGTGGCGCTCACTCTCCTCGCCTGCCACGCGGCGCTGTCGCTCTACCACCACCGCGTGCACGAGGTGCCCTGGCTGGTGCGCCAGCTCTTCGACGTGGATCAGGAGAACAACCTGCCCACCTGGTTCTCGGGGTTCCTGCTGCTGACCGCGTCGGCGCTGCTGTGGTTCCGCGCGCCGAAGAGGCCGGGCGAGGCCGGCGCGGGGTCCGGCTATTGGTACGCCTTGGCCGTGGGATTCCTGCTGCTGTCGGTCGACGAGGTGGCCGGCATTCACGAGTCCATCAACAGCGCGATCGTGATGACGTGGGCCATCCCGGGCGGAATCGCGGCCCTGGTGATTGGCCTCGCCTTCATCCCGTTTCTGATCCGGCTGTCCCGACGCACGGCCCTGTTGTTCGCGCTGGCCGGTGCGATGTACCTCGCAGGGGCGGCCGGAATCGAGATCATCGGAAACTCCCTGGTGGGCCAGCGCCTCGGCGACACCCTCCAGTACGACCTCTGGACTCTGGCCGAGGAGAGCCTGGAGATGCTCGGCATCATCCTGTTCCTCGACACCTTGCTCCGCGACATGCGCGGGCCGAGCGCCGGCAGCGTCCAGGCGTCGCTGGAGATCGACTAGGCGCGAAGACGCCGGGCCGCGCCGGCGTGCCGCGTCGTTGGACCGGCGCCGACATTCGCCTATGCTGCTCCGCGCCCGCGCCTTCGATTCCGAGCGGCCCGAGCACCAGAGGGGGTTGGATGAGTCTCCGGGCCGCGTGTCTCCTCGGGTTCGCCGTGCTCGCTTTCCTGCCGCGATCGCTCGCGCGAGCGGAGGACGAGACGCCGGCCACGATTCAAGCCGGCAACACGGTATCGATCGAGTTCACACTGACGCTCGACGATGGAACCGTCGTCGAGTCCAGCAGCGACCGGGGAAGGCCCTTCGTCTACCAGCACGGTTCGAGCGACCTTCCGCCTGCGCTCGAAGGGGCGCTCGCCGGCATGGGAGTGGGCCAGGAGAAGAAGATCACGCTGGCGCCCGAGGACGCGTACGGCGCCGTCGATTCCGAAGCGTTTCGCACCGTGCCGCTGGACGCCCTGCCGGAGGGCGCTCGCGAGCCCGGGGCCCAGCTCGTGACCAGCGACCCCGAGGGCAACCCGAGACCGGTTCGCGTGCACGAAGTCCGCGTGGAAGAAGCCGTGATCGATCTGAACCATCCGCTGGCCGGGCAGACGGTCCATTTCGAGATTCGTGTCCTGGCCGTCGATTAGGCGCCCCTGCGCCGGCGATGGTTCGGCTTTCGCTGCGTCGTCCGCCCGGAACTTCACGCGTTCTCAGCGTCCCGGTATATTACCAGCATCGTGAGCGCCGACCTCGTCCAGGCCTACAGTCTCGAGAAGGATCGCGAGTACGTCGAGCGCGTGCAGATGGCCACGGTGCAGGGCGGCGATTTCGCCATTCGCCGCGATCACGGGCTGTTCGGGTCGAAGCCGTGGTGGGACGCGATCCGCGGCGGAAGCGTGCCCACCCACCGCGTCGACGGCGTGATCGTGCAGATCTACCGCAGGGGCGAGTGGCCCGAGTTCGAGATCGAGGTCGACGGCGAACGCTCCACCTGGGCCCTGGACGGCGACGCCGAGCGCTACGCGGTGGGCAAGCGCGTTCGCATCGATTTCGTCACGCTGGAGTACCAGAAGCCCCAGCCCGACGGCGAGCGGTCGACTCGGGTGGTTCTGGGCATCTGGGTCGAGCCGTAGAGCGGAGTGGCGGGGTGGCAACCGTGCAAGGCAGTCGCGCGTTCGCCGCGTTCGTGGGGTCGGCGCTGCTCGGCGGGCTCGCTTGTGCGTCCAGCCCGGACGAGGTGCGCGTCGAGCCGGCCCCCGAGTTCGTGCGGCCGCAGGGCGCTTGGACGCCGGAGGATCTGCACCGCGATCTGATCCGCTGCCTCGACGAGGCGCACGGCGCGGTGCTCGCGGAGTTCGCAGCGTCCCGCGCCGGCCCCGCCACCGCGCGCCGCGCCATGCGCGCTCGCACGTCGGAGTGCATGGCGAGATCGGGGTGGTCCCCGCGCTCGACGGCGCGCCGCGGATAGGAGGGTCATCGATGCAGAGAGCCCCGCTCGTTCTCGCCGTGCTCGTCCTGGCCGCGGGGTGCCGGACGACGCCGGAGGAGATCCAGCGGATCGAGGTCGAGAACGAGCTGCTCCGCGAGCAGGTCGAGATCATCCGCAAGAACTGCAGCTACTACCGCGAACTCGAGATCGAGGCGGAGGACGAGACCGAGCCGACCCGATAGCCCGGAGCCGGGCCCGAGGCCCGGATGGCGCTTTCCCCGGGCGCCCTCAGTAGGCGCCCTGCTGCTCGAAGGTGCGGCGCGGATTGTCGACGCTGAGCGTCCGGATGTGATCCTCGCTCACCCCTTCCTTGCGCAAGGCCGGTATCACGTCGTCGGGGATGTGCCGGAAGTTCCAGCGAGGCACGGCGCTCGCCATGAGGTCGGCGGGGAAGAAGTCGAAGTGGCAGCAGGCGTCGTGGGAGAGCACCATCCGGTCGGCCTTCCCGCGGCGGCAGAGCTCCGCCACCGTCCTCACGCGATCTTCCATGGGCAGGAAGATGTCCACGCCGAAACGATCCATCCCGATCGTGCTGCCGCGCGCGAGGATCGACTCCAGGTGCTCCAGGTCGTCGGTGTCGCCGCAGTGGCCGATCACCACCCGGGAGAGATCGACGCCCTCCGCCTCGAAGACGTCCTGCTGGCTCGGCCCCACGCGGTGCACCACGGAGGTGTGCGTCGAGATCGGAACGCCGGTGGCGCGGTGCGCGCGAGCGGCGACCGTCAGCAGCTTCCGGTTCAGGGGGGTGACCCCGAAGTGGTCCGTCCCGCACTTGATGATGCCGGCCTTGACGTCGGTGCCCTGGATGCCCTTCTCGATGTCCCGAACGAGAAGCTCGACCAACCGGTCCTCGGGCCAGCCGGCCAGCGACGGCTCTTCCGTCCAGTAGAACCCGGTCGCCGCGATCACCTGCATCTCGGCCTTCTCCGCGACCTCGCGGATCACGTGGATGTCGCGGCCCAGGTTGATGGGCGTGAGATCGACGATCGTCCGCACGCCGCGCTCCTTGGCGGAGAGCACCTCGGAGACCGCGTGCGGCACGTGCTCGTCCCGGTCGTACCAGCTCGCGAAGGCCTGCCTCAGCGACCAGTTCACCACCAGGATGTGCTCGTGCATCAGCGTGAAGCCGAGCTCGGCGGTGTCGATGGGACCCAGCACTCCGTTGATCCTGGCCATGGCCGTGACTCTCCCTGCGCGGTTCGCGGCATTCTACGCGATGCGGCAGGCGCCCGGAACGCCGCGGGACGACGTGCTGGGCATCCGGGTTGGCTCCTGCGGCCGGCATTCATACAATGGGGCGAACACGACGTCGATGGGACGATGCTGCGATGACAGCCGGGATCCCCAGCAAGACCCTCGCCATGGTCCAGACGGCTCCGCGCCGGCTCGAGGCCCAGGAGCTTCCGATTCCCGGAATCCGCGACGACGACGCGCTGCTCCGCATCGAAGCCTGTGGAATCTGCGGCAGCGACTACGAGCAGTTCGAGGGGACGCTGAGGACGCCCGTGCCCGTCGTCCCCGGGCACGAGCCGCTCGGGACGATCGCGAAGATCGGCGACGGCGCCGCGAAGCGCTGGGGTGTGGACGTGGGCGATCGCGTCGCCGTGGAGACGATGCTAACCTGCCGCTTCTGCCCCGCCTGCCTGGCCGGCGACTACCCGCTGTGCCGCTCGCGGCGGATCTACTCGTACATCCCGCTGGCCGAGCCGCCGGGGCTCTGGGGCGCGTACGCCGAGTACATGTACCTCGCGCCGAACTCGATCGTGCACAAGGTGGACCCCGCGCTGCCGCCGGAGATCGCGGTACTCTTCAACCCCCTCGGCGCCGGCTTCCGTTGGGCCGTCGAGATCCCGCAGACCCGCCCCGGCGACACGGTCCTGATCCTCGGACCCGGACAGCGCGGGCTGGCCAGCGTGATCGCCTGCCGCGAGGTCGGCGCGGGGACGGTCATCGTCACGGGCCTCGCCGCCGACGCGCGGAAGCTCGCGCTCGCCCGCGAATTCGGCGCCGACCACACCATCGACGTCGAGAACGAGGACACCCGGCAGCGCGTCCGCGAGATCACCGACGGCCGCGGCGCCGACGTGGTCGTCGAGGTCTCCTCCTACGCGACCGCACCGGTGGCCGAGGCTCTCGATTGCGCCGCGCCCGGCGGCACGATCGTGCTGGCCGGCATCAAGGGCTTCGCGCCCATCCCCGATTTCATCTCCGACAAGATCGTGATCCAGGAGATCGCGATCCGCGGCGCACTCGGCGTCACCTCCACGGGCTACGCCAGCGCGATCCGACTGATCGAGTCGCGGCGAAGCCCGATAGAGAAGATGCACACCCACGATTTCAGCCTGCGTGACGCCGAGCTCGCGATCCGCACCCTCGCGCGGGAGATCCCCGGCGAGGAGTCGATCCACTCCTGCCTCCTGCCCGGAAGGGATTGAGGGCCGTGGACGGCGTTCGGCGCTGGGTCGAGCAGTCGCCCTACGCCGTCGCGCTCGGCGTGGAGCTCGAGGCCCTGTCCGACACCGCGGCGCGGGTGCTGCTGCCCTACCGGGACGAGAACTCGAACCCGGGAAAGGTGCTGCACGGCGGCTGCGCCGCCTCCCTCGCCGTGATCGGCGCCCACGCGGTGGCGCGCACGGCGCTGGGGGCCGACTCGGCTCCGTGGCACACGGCCTCGCTCCAGGTGAACTACCTGGCCGCCGCGAAGGACGAGGCCGTGACGGCCGAGGCGCGCCTGCTGCGCCAGGGCAAGGCGATGTGCTTCGTCGAAGTCGACGTCGCCACCGCGAACGGCAAGCCCATCGCCCACGCCACCGCAATGGTGCGCGGCCGCTTCGGGGCGGAGCCGGCGGCGCTCGCCGCGTGTGCCGGCGACGCGGGCGAATCCGCCCCGGGGCCCATGGGGCCGTTGATCGAGCGCGTGCCCTTCATCGGAAATCGCGGCATCGGCGTCGAGCACATGACGGGAGGGCACTCGCGCCTCGTGATGCCGCTCCGCGGCGGCAACGGCGACGAGGGCGGCGGCGTCCATGAAGGAGCCGTCCTCGCGCTGATCGACACGACCGGCGCCATGGCCGCCTGGGCGGAGACGGGGCCGGGCCCCTACCGGGCCTCGACGCCTTCGATCCAGGCGCAGATCCTCGCTCCGCCGCCGAAGGACGATCTCGTGGGCTACGGGCGCACGGTGCAGCGCGACCGCGAGCTGCTCTGGGCCGACGTCGCCGTGGCGGACGGCTCCGACGCGAGGCTCTGGGCGCGGGGCACGGTCGTCTACCGGATCCTCACCTGAGAGCGTCGCGCCGGGCCCGCCTGGCTAATCGTCCAGGAGCCGCAGCAGTAGCTTCACCAACGGCATCGGGTCGTCGACGCCGGCTGCCTGGAGCTCGGTGAGCAGGTCGGGCGGCAGCACGTCGTCGCCATCGATCACGTCCTCGAGAAAGTTCTGATCGAAGCTCCAGGACAGGGCGTTCGGCCCGTCGATCCGCACCCGATCGGGTCCTGGCACGCCGGTTCCGTCGATGAACTGGATGTCGAATCCGCCGCCAGACGGCGGTACCGGTCCCCCCGCCGGCGGGTTGACCAACGCCTCGACGAAGGGGATGTCGAGCGCCTCCCTGCGCTTCTCGATGGGAGCATCGAGCACCGCGTCGCGGCGGCGCACCGGGCGCTCGGACTCCGCGTCGTGGAGGTCTGCGCCCATATTCTCCATCCGCTGTTCTTGCACCAGCTTCGCGACGCGCTCGGCGACCTCGGGCCTTCGCTGCATGGCGTGGTGCAGCACCTCGGACCGCGAGCCGTCGCGCGCCTCCCCGCGCGCGTCTGCGAGTGCGGCCGGTCCGGACACCAACCGTTCGACCGCGCGCTCCGGCAGCGGCGGGGGCGCGACGCGACTCGACCACGCATCCCAGGGATCGACGGCGTCGTGCAGGAACAGCTCGAATGGGCGCCCCGCTCCGCCCACGGCGAGGTACCCCTCCCGCACCAGCGTCTCGTGAGCGACCTCGGCCGCCAGAGCTCGGACGCCGACGAGCCCCCGATAGACCGACACCGAAGCCTGCCGCTCGTCGAAGCCCACCGAGAAGCGCGTCCCCTTGACGCTCACGACCACCTCCGGCATCCGCACCTCGAAGCGGCTCGCGTCGTCGCGGCGCAGGACGTCGAAGCGCGAGTGGCCACGCTCGATCCTCACGGCCTCGGCGCCGTGCGGGCCCATCGCATCGGCGGGAATACGCATCAGCGAGTCGCCGTAGAGTCGCACCGTTCCGGTGCCCAGATCGAGCTCGACCCGGCCGTCGCGGCCGGTGCGGACGACGTCTCCGGGCGCCAGGGCTTCCCCCGCCTCGGCGGGGCGCCAGCTGGGCGGCTCGCCGCGCCCGAGCTCCACGCTGCCGCTCAGCCCTTCGATGTGGGTTCCTTCGGTCGGTGCGATCGCGACGAACGCGAGCAGGATTGCGGCCAGGACGCCGAGGCGCCGGGCGGGGATTCCGGGCAGTTGTCGCGGCTGGTGGTGGCAGGACATGGCGGGCTCTCCTTTTGGTTTCCCTCCGAAGGTCAGAAGGGGTGGACTCGCACCGAGAAGCTCACGACGGAGCGGTCGTAGGTGTAGAGGTCCACGTTCGACGAGCGGTCGAAGAAGCGGTAGCTGAGCTCGGCGTCGGCGAAGCGCGTGATCGGCCGCGTCAGGCGGATCATCAGGTCGGAGACGAGGTCGCAGCGTCGGCTTGCCGTCGCCGGGTCGAAGCCGCCTCCGCCGAGCGAGTCCGAGAGGAAGTCGATCAGGTTCTTGTTCGGGTACCGCTCGGTACCGAACGCGGCGAGCACGTCGGAGCGAAGCTCCCACCACAGCGGCAGGTGCAGGCGCAGCATTCCGCGCCAACGATCGTGGTCGTAGGCGCTGTCGAAGCCCAGCGCGTCGACGCGGCCGTCGGTGTCGAGCCGGGCGAAGTCGACCCCCAGCAACGCCCACGCGCCGCGCCAGTGCGGCAGCGAGACGGCGTGCTCGAGCCCCGCTCCGTAGCTCCAGCCGTCGCGCTCGAGGGACGGCACCAGCGGCGCATCCTCGTACTCGAGCCACTGGCCCTCGGCGAACAGGTGCAGCACGCCCGCCCGCGGCCCCAGCGTCACGTAGAGGTTCGGCCGCAGCGTGGCGTTTGACAGGTACGGGTCGTCTCCCAGGGTCGCGTAGCGGAAGAGCCCGTCGAGCCGCAGCATGGCGGGCCCGGCCGCGCGCCAGCGGCCCGAGACGAAGCCGAGGTGGCTCTGGGTGTCGTACTCGTACAGCTCGAAGTGCCGCGACCCGTCGTAGCGGTATCCCACACTCACGGCGCCCGCGTCGCCGCGCAGCGCATCCGCCGTGATCGCCGCTCCCCAGTCGTAACGCCCGTCGTCGCGGTCCCGGCTGAGTCCGGGAACGTAGGTTCCGCTGTCGAGGACGACGTTCGAGTCGTACGAGACCCCCGAGAAGGCCTCGACGCGGATCCGCGGCGGC
>JAOTUO010000388.1 GCA_029863845.1 Myxococcales bacterium | reverse complement strand
CCCGCTCGCTCAGCGTCCGGAGCTCCGTCCTCACCGGGTGACCTCGCCCGGAACGCTACCGGATCCCGGTGCTCCAGCGGGTATCATGACCGATTCGAAGCCGCTGCGAGCCACGAGGAGACCGCGATGGGCCGAATCCTATTCCCCGACGGGTTTCACTGGGGAGCCGCCACCGCCTCCTACCAGATCGAGGGGGCCTGGAACGAAGATGGCAAGGGCGAGTCGATCTGGGACCGCTTCACCCACACCGGGGGAAAGATCGCGAACGGCGACACCGGCGACGTCGCCTGCGACTCGTACCACCGCTACCGGGACGACATCGCGTTGCTGCGGGAGATGAACCTCACGAGCTACCGCTTCTCGATCTCCTGGCCGCGCCTCCTCCCGGCGGGCCGCGGTGCGCTCAACGCCAAGGGCATCGATTACTACAGCCGCCTCGTCGACGAGCTGCTCGCCGCGGGAATCCGGCCGTTTCCCACGCTCTATCACTGGGACCTGCCCCAGGCCCTGGAGGACGCCGGCGGCTGGCCGAACCGCGACACGGCCGGCCGCTTCTCGGACTACACCGACGCCACGATCCGCGCCCTCGGCGACCGCGTCGACGATTGGATGATCTTCAACGAGCCCAGCATCTTCACGGTGATGGGCTACTGGGCCGGCATCCACGCCCCCGGCCGCCGGGACCAGGACGCCTTCCTGAAGGCGACCCATACCGTGAACCTCGCCCACGGCGAGGCCTTCCGCGCGATGCGGGCGGCGCGACCGAACGCCCGCATCGGCACCGCGTTCAACATGTCGCCCTGCGAGCCGGCCGGCGACTCCGAGGCGGACGCCGCAGCGGCCGCGCGCTGGCACGCTCTCGTGAACGTCTGGTATCTGGAGCCCGCGCTCCGCGGCCGCTACCCCGACGCCTTCCTGGACGGCCCGCCGCTCGATCGCATGGGCGTGCGGCAGGGCGACCTCGAGCGCGTGCGCGCGCCGCTCGATTTCCTCGGCATCAACCTCTACACGCGAACGCTGGTCCGGGCGAATCCCGACGACCCGGCCGGCCTCGGCGCCCAGGCGGTGGGTCCCGTCGGAGGGAACGAGGGGCCCAAGACCGACTTCGGCTGGGAGGTGTGGCCGAATGCTCTTTACGACATGGTCATGCGCATCACGAGCGACTACGGACGACCGGCCATCGAGATCACCGAGAACGGCTGCTCCTGCGACGCAGGCCCCGATGCGAAGGGCGTCGTGAACGACACCCCCCGCATCGAGTTCCACCGCGGCTACCTGGAGGCGCTGGCGCGGGCCATCGCGGACGGGGCCGACGTGCGCGGCTACCACGCCTGGACGCTGCTCGACAACTTCGAGTGGGGCGAGGGCTACCGCCAGCGCTTCGGGCTGGCCTGGGTGAACTTCCCGGACACCGAGCGCACCCTCAAGGCCTCGGGCCGCTGGTACGGACGCGCCGCCGCGGAGAACGGGATCGATTCCTAGGAGCCCCGGGTGGAAGACAAGCTGATCTTCATCGTCGGGTCTCCGCGCTCCGGCTCGACCCTGCTGAGCCGGATGCTGGGCTCGCACCCGACCGTCTTCTCGCCGGCCGAGCCGCACCTGCTCACGCCGCTCGCCCACCTCGGCTACTACGCGAACGTCGACAAGGCGCCCTACGACCCCTTCATCACCCAGGGGGCGATTCGCGAGGTCGTCGCGAAGCTGCCGGGCGGCGAGCCGGATTACCTGCGCGCCCTGCGGGCCTACGCGGACGCGATCTACGGCCGCCTGCTCGAGGCTTCGGGCCGGGCGATGCTGCTGGACAAGACCCCCGCCTACGCCCTCGTGCTGGACTTCGTCGCGAAGCTCTACCCGAATTCGCGCTACGTGGTGCTCACGCGGCAGCCGATCGCAGTGTGGTCTTCGTACGTGCAGTCTTTCTTCGACGGCGACCACGAGGCGGCCCACCTGCACAACCCGCTCCTCGAGCGCTACGTGCCCGCGATCGCCCGCTTCCTGCGCGAGCCGCCCGTGCCCCAGTGCCACGTGCGTTACGAGGATCTCGTCAGCCGGCCCGCCGACGAGATGCAGCGCATCTGCGCCTTCGCCGGGCTGGATTTCGAGCCGGAGATGGTCGAGTACGGAAGCGGCGACGACGGCCGCGGACAGGCGGCGCGCGGCCTGGGCGACCCGATCACGGTCGCCCGCGAGAAACGTCCAACCACCCGGTCCGTGGAGCGCTGGGCCCAGGACATGGCCGGCGATCCCGGCAAGGTGGAGCAGGCCCAGCGGATCCTGGCGTCGCTGACGGACGAGGACATCGAGACCTGGGGCTACGCCCGCACCGATATCGCCGCCGCCCTGGTCGCCGTGGACACCGGGGCGGCGCGTCGCAAGCCCGGCGCCCTCACACGCCACCGGATCGAGCGCAAGCTGCTGGTCTTCCTGCGCCGCAACATCCATCGCAACGCCTTCGGTCGCCTGGTCCGTCGCATCCGCTTCGCGTGCGACGTGCTGCTGCGCTGAACTGCTCCGGAGGCGCAGGCATCGGCCGCCGGTGCTACGCTGCCCGCATGAACGACAACTCGTCGTCCGTCGCAGGATCCGGGGCGTGTGCGTCCGCAGCGCCGGGCCTCGGGATGATCCCGCCCGATTGCGAGATCACCGCCCACGCGCCGGACGGGAACGACCCGCTCTTCTAGGCCACTCGCACCATGTCGCGCGGTGCCTTTGCCAGTATTCGAGAAGCCCTTCGGCGCTACTTCATCGCCGGGATGCTGGTCTTCGCTCCCATCGGCATCACGCTCTGGGCCACGGCGTGGATCATCCAGAAGCTCGACGACCTGCTCCTTCCCCATGTGCTCAAGCTGCTGCTGCCGGGGGTCGAGGACCCCCCCCGGCTGTTCCTCGTGGGCGCGCTCTTCACGCTGCTGGTGATCATTCTGCTGGGCGTGGTCGCGCGCCACCTGTTCGGGGGCGAGCTCGTGCGCCTGTGGGAGCGGGTCCTCTCCCGGGTGCCGGTGGCCCGGAACATCTACGGCGGGGTCAAGCAGCTGTTCGAGGCGATCTTCCGCTCGGATCAGACCAGTCGCTTCAACCGCGTCGTGCTGGTCGAGTACCCGCGCAAGGGCGTGTACGCCCTGGCCTTCACG
>JAOTUO010000082.1 GCA_029863845.1 Myxococcales bacterium | reverse complement strand
GGCAGGCCGAAGCGGTGGCCGGGGTAGAGTGCGCGCTGTGTGAACCAGCCCGCCAGGGTCGCCGGATCGTCCTTCGCCTTCTCCAGCGACGCGAGCTGCTCGCTCCGCGCCCGGGCCGCCTCCCCCACCTCGAAGCGCGGCCGGAGGACGACGTCGGCGAGGATCTCGACGAGGCGGTCGAGATCGCGGGAGAGGCCCGACACGAACACCCCCATCGCGTCCCACCCGCTCCAGACGCCCAACGAGGCGCCGATCTCGTCCACGGCCTCGGCGAGCGCCACCGCGTCGCGGCTGCCGGCCCCGCGCTCCATGAGCTCGGCGGTGAAGCCGGCGAGCCCCGCTTCGTCCGAAGCGAGGGCCGCCTCGCCGCGGCGCACGTGGAGCCCGAGGACCACGCGCGGGACGCGACGGTCTTCCAGCACGAGAACGCGCAAGCCGTTGGGCAGCTCCGCGCGGTCGAAGGCGCCGGGCTGGACGACGGGCACGTCGCGGGCCGGGGGCGGCGGTCGCTCCCAGGCGGGGCGCGCGAAGAGCGGCGCGCAGCCCAGCGCGAGGCCGAGCGCGGCCAGAAGGAAGGGGCGCAGCGCCCTCACCGCGCCTCCGCGGCAGCGGGCGCGACGACGCGCACGACGCTGCGCTGGTCGTCGACGAGGTATGTCGCCGCGACCCGCTGCACGTCTTCGGCGGTCACGGCCCGGATGGCGTCCAGCCGCTCTGCGAGCGGTCGAATTCGGCCGAAGGTGATCGTGTCGTGCGCGATCCGCGCAGCCAGCGCGTGGCTCGTGGCGAGCCCGTTCACCAGCGACACCTCGATCTGACGCTTCGCCTTCTCGAGCTCCGCGTCCGCGACCGCTTCGTCCCGCAGCCGTGCGATCTGCTCGAACAGGAGCGTCTCGACCCGGTCGACGCTGGCGTCGGGTCGGACCCCGGCGGCGGCGAGAAAGAGGCCGGCCTGCTCCATGTCGGAGTAGCCGCCGTGGGCATAGAGCACCTGCTCCTCTTCGTAGACGAGCCGCCGGTGGAGTCGGCTCGAACGACCCTCCGAGAGGATCGCGCTGGCGATCTCGAGGGCTTCGCCGTCGGGATGCCCGGCCCGCGGCGCGGGCCAGGCCGCAGCGAGCAGCGGGCCGCGCACGTCGAAGCGCACCGTCGTCCGGCGTTCGCCGCGCTGCGGGGGCTCGACCGTCGGATTGCGCGGGATCTCGCCGACGGAGTCGAGGCGTCCGAAGGTCCGGCGAACCTGCGCGAGCGCCTCCTCGCTGTCGAAGTCTCCGGCGATCGCCAGCACGATGTTGTCGGGCGCATAGAAGCGGCGGAAGAAGCGGCGGCACGCCTCGACGGTCATGGCCTCGATGTCGCTGCGCCACCCGATGACGGGCCGACGATAGGGATGGGCCTCGAAGCTGAGCGCGTACAGGGCCTCGTACGCCAGCCCGGCCGGACTGTCCTCCACGCGCAGCCGACGCTCTTCGAGCACGACCTCGCGCTCGCTGGCGAGGGTCTCCTCGCTGATGTCCAGGTTCGCGACGCGCTCGGCCTCGAGCTCGATCACCAGGGGCAGTGACTCGGAGGTGACGTCCTCGAAGTAGACGGTGAAGTCGCGGCTGGTCCAGGCGTTGAGCCGGCCGCCGCGCGACTGCACGAGACGCGCGTGCCGCTCCGGAGCGATGCGCTTCGAGCCCTTGAACATCATGTGCTCGAACAGGTGCGCCAGCCCGCTGTACCGGGTCTCGTCCTTCGAGCCCACGAGCACCCACATCTGGAAGGAAACGACCGGCGTGGCGTGATCCTCGAGCGTGAGGATGGTGAGGCCGTTGGGAAGGCGCGTCGTGCGGGCGCGCCGCGCGGGATCGTCGAAATCCGCGGCCGCGGAGGGGGCCGCCCCTTCGACGAGGGAAGCGACCAGCACGCTCGCGAACGCGAAAGCGCGGACCGGAGTGCAGCGGGAACGACGCACGGCAAGCTACAGTATCCGCCGCCGCAGGAGGTGTCGACCGCGCGAAGGCCGGCGGGGCAGGCGAACGAGGCAGGCGAGCGTGGAAGAAGCCCGCGGGAATCCCGGTGACGACGAGCTGCGCGAGCTGTTGGCCTCGGTTCGGACGATCGCGGTCGTCGGGATCAAGGCGGGCGTACGCGATGACGCGTTCCGCGTTCCGCAGTACCTGCAGGCCCACGGCTACCGGATCATCCCGGTGAACCCGAAGCTCGACCGCGTGCTCGGAGAGCCCGCCGTTTCGTCGTTGGCCGCGATCCGCGATCCCGTCGACCTCGTCAACCTGTTTCGCGCCTCCCGCCACATCCCCGGGCACGTGGACGAGGTCCTCTCCCTCCCCTCGCCGCCCCGGGCCGTGTGGATGCAGCTCGGAATCCGCCACGATTCGGAGGCTCGTCGACTCGAGCGGGCCGGCGTCGCGGTGGTTCAGGATCGCTGCCTGATGGTGGAGCACGACCGCCTGCTGAGCGGGAGCTGAGGAGTCAAGGGTGGGACGCCGGGACGACGGCCTCGTCTACAGCAACGACCGCGGGCGCATCTGCCCCCGCTGCAGCCGGCCCGTGGCGCGGTGCACCTGCACCCAGCGTGCGCACGTCGCCTGCGGCGACGGAATCGCGCGAGTGCGGCGGGAGACGAAGGGAAGACGGGGCAAGACGGTGACGACCGTCTCCGGCCTCGCGCTTCCCGAGGAAGCGCTGCGCGAGCTCGCAGCGGAACTCAAGCGCCGCTGCGGAAGCGGCGGCTCCGCCAAGGACGGCGTGATCGAGATCCAGGGCGACCACCGCGACGCTCTCGTCGCGGATCTCGAGTCCCGCGGCTACACCGTGAAACGCGCCGGCGGCTGACGCCAGCCCGATCGCGGGAGCGGCCGCCGGGGCCGGGCGCCGTCCCGCCCGGCGGGTCGAACCGATCCCGGGCGTGCGCGGATCGGATCAGTCCTCCCGGCAGAGAATGAACCAGCTGCCCAGGTCCTTCCCGCGGCGCGCCGCCGATCCAATCGTGACGTGCTCGGAAGCCCGGCGGAGCGTGTCGATCATGAAGCCGTACACGAAGCGACCGAGACCGCGCTCGTTGACGCGCAACTCCGGCCAGCCCTCCGGATGCTCGGGCGGCACCCGGGTGTAGTCGACCCAGACCTCCGGCCGGTCCGGAGACTCACGCGCCACGTAGTAGCCCGGGCCGGTGAGCGGCGACATCGACTGGAAATTGAAGCCGTACAGCTCTCCGGGCTGCTGGGGATCGGCGCCTCGGGGCCGGCAGAAGCGCTTCTCGAAGTGCGAGAACAGGGGAAGCGTGTTCTTGCCGTAGTGCCGCACCGCCACGAAGTCCGCGACGCCGGGCGGGACCAGCTCGTGGAGCCGCACGGGCAGGAACCCGTCCACCGCGTCGTACAGTCTGCGCTGTTCCGAGCGACCCAGCGCGCGGATCGCCTCGACGCGCCCCGCCGTGTCCAGCGCGTCCAGGAAGCGCGCGACGTCGGCGGGTCGGATCGGAGTCTCCCGCAGCAGGGCTTTCAGCTCCCGGGCAGGGCTCGCGTCGTCTCGCATCGTGCACCTCCAGAGGTGACAGGGTACCGAATGCGAGGCAACACGCGCCGTTCCCGTCGGGTGGATTCAGCCGCACCGGTTGGGTCGCCGATCGGGCACTTCGCCCCACCCTGTCGCCGAATGCCCGTGTTCGCTAACGTTGAAGGCGCACGAGCCGATACGTCTGACACACGGCGTCACGTCCTACCGAGCGAACTCTTTCAGCCCACCCCGCGCGCGAGGAGAGGAGCCCCGATGGCGGATACCGCGAAGCTGACCGTCGGCGACCAGAGCATCGAACTGCCCATCGTCGAGGGCAGCGAGGGCGAACGCGGCCTCGACATCCGCAAGTTACGCAGCGAGATGGGCCTCATCACCCTCGATCCCGGCTACGCGAACACCGGGTCGTGCCAGAGCCGGATCACCTTCATCGACGGCGACAAGGGGATCCTGCGCTACCGCGGCATTCCCATCGAGGAGGTCGCCGAGAACAGCACCTTCCTCGAGGTGGCCTACCTGCTCATCTACGGAACCCTGCCCACGCGGGACCAGTTCAAGAACTTCCACGCTTCCATCACGTACCACACGATGATCCACGAGGATTTCAAGCGTTTCTTCGGCGCGCTGCCGAAGGACGCCCATCCCATGGCCGCCTGCTCGGCCTCCGTCGGCGCGCTGTCCACCTTCTATCCGGACTCCCTCGATCCGCGGGACCCGCGCCAAGTCGAGGTCTCGGTGCATCGGCTGATCGCGAAGATGATCACGCTGGCGGCCTACGCCTACAAGCACTCCATCGGCCAGCCGTTCATGTACCCGGCGAACAATCGCAGCTACGTGGCGAACCTCCTCTACATGGTGTTCGGCACGCCATGCGAGGAGTACATCGTCGACCCCGTGATCGAGCGGGTGATCGACATGCTGCTGATCCTGCACGCCGACCACGAGCAGAACTGCTCCACCAGCGCCGTGCGCCTGGTGGGATCCTCGATGGTGAACCTGTTCTCGTCCATCGCCGCCGGGATCAACGCGCTCCGGGGCCCGAGCCACGGCGGCGCAAACCAGGAAGTGATCAACATGCTCGCGGCGATCCGGGACGAGGGCATGACGGCCCGGCAGTTCGTCGAGCGCGCGAAGCGCGGGGACCCCACGGCCCGGCTGATGGGCTTCGGCCACCGCGTCTACAAGAACTTCGACCCGCGCATGAAGATCATCAAGAAGGGCTGCTTCGACGTGCTGGGGAAGCTGGGGGTCCATTCGAAGCTGCTCGAGATCGCCGTCGAGCTCGAGGAGATCGCCATCAAGGACGACTACTTCGTCGAGCGCAAGCTCTACCCGAACGTCGACTTCTACTCCGGGGTCACCTACACGGCGATCGGAATCCCGTCGAACATGTTCACGGCGTTCTTCGCGCTCGGCCGACTGCCCGGATGGATCGCTCAGTGGATGGAGATGCACCACGATCCGGACTTCAAGATCGGCCGCCCGCGCCAGATCTACACCGGCCCGACGCTCACGCACTACGTACCGATCGAGGAGCGGTAGACATCCAACGCGTCTGCTGGATCGACGGTCGCCTCGCGCCCCTCGACGAACCGGTCGTTCGCGGCGACGACAGCGCGTTCTCCGAGGGGCGCGGCTGCTACACGGCCATGCGGGTCCGAGCCGGGCGACCGCGCTTCGCCGAGCGCCACGCGCAGCGGCTGCGCCGCAACGCGCGGGCCCTGCGGATCGGCGATCTCCACGAGGCGAGCCTGCTGCGGGCCTTCGCCGAGCTGGCGTCCGCCGCCTTCGGCGACACCGACGGAATCCTGCGCTTCCAGGCGAGCCGCGACGGCGAGGGCCGGACCCACGTCGTCGGCGTCCCCCGCGCGCTGGAAGCCGACCGGTCCGAGTGGTCGGCGATCGTCGCTCCGTTCTCCCACGAGGGCTTCACTCCCTACGGCGGCTGCAAGGTCTCCAGCCGCCTCTTCCACGCTCTCGCGTACGAAGCCGCCTGCGACGCGGGGGGCGACGAGGCGGTGCTCTTCGACGCCGCGGGGCGGCTGGTGGAGGGCTCCCGCAGCAACCTCTTCGTCGTCGCCGCGAGCGGCGAACTCGCGACACCGCCCCTCGAGCGCGGCGCCGTCGATGGAATCGCCCGCGGCGTGATCCTGGAGCGGATCGCCGGAGTCGCCGAAGCCGACGTCGGCCGAGCGGAACTCGCCGCCGCGCGGGAGTTGATCGCGGTGAACGCCGTGCGCGGGGCCTGCCCGATCACGGCGCTCGACGGCCGCCCCGTGGCGGACGGACGGCCGGGCCCCTGGGCCGAGCGCCTCGACGAGGCGCTCGCAAAGGATTGACGCCACCCATCGGTGCTACGCTGCGGCGCCGCGAAGGCCGGCGCGCGAAGCGAAAGCGTTGGCAGACGAGCCTGGGAATCGCGAGCGCCGTCTTCGCCGTGCTCGCGCCCACGCGGATCGGAGGCCGAAGGGGATGGCAGCAGGCCCGACGCTGCTGATCACGGGGGCCACGGGGCTCGTGGGCGGCCGGCTCGCCCGCGCGCTGATCCGCGAGGGCGCCGCCGTGCGGGCCCTCACGCGCAATCCCGCCGCCGCGGCGGGCCGGCTGGGTGCGCCGATCTCGGCCGTCGGATGGGACGGCCACCGCATCCCCCCGGACGCGGTGGCCGGGACGTCGGCCGTCGTCCACCTGGCCGGCGAGCCGGTCTTCACCGGCCCCCTGACCGCGAGCCGGCGCCGGCGCATTCGGGACAGCCGCGTCGAGTCGACGCGCTCGCTGGTCGAGGCACTCGGCGCCCTGCACCCTGCGGAACGCCCGGCCGCGTTCGCGTGCGCCTCGGCGGTAGGCTTCTACGGATCGCGCGGCGAAGAGCGTCTCGACGAGTCCGCGCCCCCGGGCGAGGGCTTCCTGGCCGAGGTGTGCCGGGCCTGGGAGTCCGCCGCCTTCGCCGCCGCTCCCCTGGGCGTGCGCACCGTCGCGCTGCGCATCGGGATCGTGCTGGCCCGCGAGGGCGGCGCCCTGCCGGGGATGGCGCGCCTGTTCCGCCTCGGCGCCGGGGGGCGTCTGGGACGCGGGGACCAGTGGCTCCCGTGGATCCACGTCGACGACCTCGTGGCCCTGATCCGGTGCGCGCTGCAGGACGACCGCTACCGAGGGCCGGTCAATGCCGTCGCACCCGAGCCCGTGCGAAACGCCGACTTCACGCGCGCGCTCGCACGGACGCTCCGCCGCCCGGCGCTGCTCGCGGCTCCCGCCTTCGCCCTGCGCCTCGGCCTCGGGGAGCTCGCCAGCGAGCTGCTGGACAGCCGGCGCGTCGTGCCGCAGGCGGCGCTCGACGCCGGCTTCGCGTTCCGGCACCCGGCGATCGAATCGGCCCTGGCCGAGGAGCTCGGGGGGGCGGCCGCGCGGCCCGCTTCAGTGGGCGGCGGAACCTGAGACGAAGAGGGAGAGCAGCACTTCCTTGAGGCTCGCGCTGCGGGTCGTAGGCGTGACTTCGAAGTAGCCGATCGCCACCGGGGGCTCCGAAACCGCGGGGAAGCGTTCCGCGAAGTCGCCGAGCAGCCGGTCCATGATCTCCTCGGCTCGGGCCCGATCGACATCGGTCAGGAAGAGCACCGAGCGCTCGCGCGTCATGCGAACGATGGAATCGTCGACGCGCAGGGCGCTCACGACGAAATCGACGATCTCCGGAAAGACGAGGTCGCCCTCGTACCCTGCCAGCCCGACGATCACCGAGGTAAGGGAATCGTCGCCGGCCAGGTCGGAGACCTTTCCGAGCAACTCCCGCAGACGCCGCGGGTCGTCGTTGCCAGGGCTCCGCTGGAGCATCCCCACGTCCTTTCTCCTCGCCCCCATTATCGACGAACGAGGCGCCCATCTGAAGACCTTCCGTTGTCGCACCCGAACCCATCGCCTACGGTAGTCGCGCCCGCGAGCGACCGCACATGCCGGAATCCGTCGAGCAGATCTGCGAGGAAAGCGAGCGGCGCCGCGCGCTGCGCCTCGCCGGGGGGTTCCTTGCGCTCTTGTCGCTCACGTTCTGCCTGATCGTGCTCGGGGCTCTGGTGCGCGCGAACCACGCGGGGCTGGCGTGTCCCGACTGGCCCCTCTGCTTCGGCGAGTTCGTCCCGCAGATCGACTTCCGAATCGCTTTCGAGTGGTCGCATCGCGTGCTCGCCGGTGGCGTCTCGCTCGGCTTCGCCGCGCTCGCGGTGCTGGCGCTTTGGCGCGCGGCCACCCGCCGGATCGTCGCCCGCTGGATCGCCCTGGCGGCAGCGGTGCTCGCCCTCCAGGTGCTGCTCGGCGCCCTCACCGTCTGGAAGCTCCTGGCCGCGTGGACCGTCACCGCCCATCTGCTCGCGGGCAACGCCTTCGCGATCCTGCTCCTGCTCACCGCAAGCACGCTGCGCGATCGAGCGGTCGTCCGTCCGCCGGTTCCGCCCGCCGGGGCGGCGGCGCGCGGATGGATCGCACTCGCCGCGGTGCTGCTCGGGGTGCAGGTCGCTCTGGGAGGACTCGTCTCGGCGCGCTTCGCGGGCCTCGCGTGTCCGGAATGGCCCGCCTGCAACGGAGGCGTCTGGTTTCCCGCCTGGCAGGGCAGCGTCGGGCTCCATCTCCTTCACCGGCTCAACGCCTACGCCCTGCTGGCGGTCCTGGTCGCGGCAGCCGTCGCCGGCCGGGGCTCGCCGCGACTGCGCGCGCCGACGCGCCTCGCCCTCTGCCTGGGCGTCGCGCAGGTAAGCGTCGGCATCGCGAACGTCCTGCTCGAGATTCCCGTCGAGGTGACGGGCCTCCATTCCGCGCTCGCCACGTCCCTCGTGCTCACCGTCACGCTGGCGGCTCGAGAGGTCGGCTCCGCGCGGCCAGCGGCGCCCGCTGGGGCGGGGTGCTACTAACCCCCGCCGATGCGGTCGTATCAGGTATTTGCCGCCATGTCGCCGGAACGGGCCACCTCCCTGATGCGGGTGCTCGCCGAACAAGCGCCAGTGATGTTCGCCTCCGCGCTCCAGCTCGCCGGCGCAACACTCAAGACGCGTCCCGCCTACCTACAGCGCCAGCCCCTGGAGAAGCGCGCCGCCTCGATACGGCGCGCGCTGGCGCGCGTGGCCGCGAACGGCGTCGCCGAGGAGACGCTGGCGGTCTACTTCGTCGAGTGCCGCAAACAGCTGCTGATCGAGTGGCTGGACCTGCTCGGGGTGCCGCACGAGGACGGCATCCTCGCGGACGAGTCGCCCGCTCCGCCGGCGGAGGCGGAGCTCCGCAAGGCGATCGAACGCTTTCGCGGCGACGGCGACGACGCCGACCGCGAGCTGCTGCTACAGGCCTTCGCCGCCCAGGAGTCGATCGACTGGCCCGCGCTGGAAGCGCTCCTCGACGCGAAGCCATGACCGCCCGGCCGTGATCGAGCTGGTCTCCCTCTGCAAGCGCTACGACCACGAGACCGCCGTCGAGAACCTCACGCTGCACGTCGAGCGCGGCGAGCTGCTCGTCCTTCTCGGAGGATCGGGATCGGGCAAGACCACCTCCCTCAAGATGATCAACCGCCTCGTCGAGCCCAGCTCGGGACGGGTGGAGATCGGCGGTCGCGACACACGGGAGCTGCCCGGCCACGAGCTGAGGCGTCGCATCGGCTACTGCTTCCAGCAGGTCGGCCTGTTTCCCCACATGAGCGTGGCGGAGAACGTCGCCGTCACCCCGCGCCTGCTGGGCTGGGAGGCCGAGCGAATCGCGCGGAGGGTCGACGCGCTGCTGGAGCTCATGCAGCTCGAGCCGGCCGCGTTTCGCGACCGGCGGCCCGACCAGCTCTCCGGCGGCCAGCAGCAGCGGGTGGGACTCGCGCGCGCCTTCGCCGCGGAGCCCGAAGTCGTCCTCCTCGACGAACCCTTCGGAGCGCTCGATCCGCTGACACGCGACCACCTGCAGCGCTCCTTCCAGCACATCCGCAGGCAGCTCGGACTCACGGCGATCTTCGTCACCCACGACATGAACGAGGCCCTGCTCCTGGGCGACCGCATCGCCGTGTTGCACCACGGACGCCTGGCCCAGGTCGGCACGCCCGCGGATCTGCTGCAGCACCCGGCCGACGACTACGTTCGGGAGCTGATGACCACGCCGCGCCGCCACGCCGAGGCGATGGACCGATTCCTCGCGGCGCGCGCCGGTGACGAAGGGTCGTATTGATGGCGGAGCAGCTCGGACTCCTGCCCGGCTACCTCACCGCGCACCTCCAGCTCACCCTCGTGGCCCTGCTGCTGGGCACGGCTGTGAGCATCCCGCTCGGGGTCGGCGTCACCCGCCGCAAGAGCCTCGAGCCGGTCGTGCTGGGGGTCGCCAGCTTGATCCAGACGGTCCCGAGCCTCGCGCTGCTCGCCGTGATGGTCCCCGCGCTGGCCGCGCTCTCGGTCGTGACCACTTCGGCCTTGGGCCTCGAGCTGCGGAGCATCGGCTACGGGCCGGCGCTGACGGCGTTGACCCTCTACAGCGTTCTTCCCATCCTGCGAAACACGGTCACCGGCATCGCGAGCGTGGACCCCGCCCTCGTCGAGGCGGCACGCGGGGTGGGGATGACGGACCGCCAGCAGCTCCTGCGGGTGGAGCTGCCCCTGGCCATGCCCGTCATCGTCGCCGGCCTGCGAACCTCCGCGGTGTGGGTGGTCGGCACCGCGACGCTCTCTACTCCCGTCGGGGCCACCAGCCTCGGCAATTTCATCTTCAGCGGCCTCCAGACCCGCAACCACGCGGCGCTGCTGCTGGGCTGCGCCGCGGCGGCGGCTCTGGCGATCCTGCTCGATCAGCTCATCCGCGCCCTCGAGATCGGGGTGCGGCGCCGGCGGCGCTCCTGGCTCGCCGCGTCGCTGGCGGCGGTCGCCGCCCTCTACGTCTACACCGGCGCGAGCTGCGCCTGGGACCGCCTCGGGGGGCCCACGCGCACCGTCACCATCGGCTCGAAGACCTTCACCGAGCAGTACATCCTGAGCGAGATCCTGGCCGGGCGCATCGCCGAGCGCACCGGCATGGCCTCCCGAGCCGTGCAGTCGCTGGGCTCGACGGTCGCCTTCGACGCGCTGCGAAGCGGCGACCTCGACGTCTACGTGGAGTACGACGGAACGATCTGGGCCACGATCATGCACCGGGCGGAGATTCCCGAGGACCGCTCGCGGGTCTACGACGGCGTCCGACGCTTCCTTCGGGAACGGCACGGGATCCACGTCGTGGGTTCTCTGGGCTTCGAGAACACCTACGCGCTCGGAATGCGCGCCGCCCGGGCCGCAGCGCTCGGGATCGAGCGCATCAGCCAGCTGGCGCCCGTCGCCCTCGACATGGAAATCGGAGGCGACTACGAGTTCTTCCAGCGGACCGAGTGGGCCTCGATCCGATCGGAGTACGGGCTCGCCTTCCGCAGCGAGCGCAGCATGGACTCGTCGTTGATGTACCAGGCCGTGGCCGGCGGCGAGGTGGACGTCATCAGCGCTTTCTCGACGGACGGCCGCATCGCCGCATTCGACATCACCCTGCTCGAGGACGACCGCGGCGTGATCCCGCCCTACGCGGCGATCGTCCTGGTGAGTCCGCAGGCGGCCCGGGCGATGCCGGAGGTCGTGGAGGCCCTCGAAGGGCTGGTCGGATCCATCGACGCCGACGCCATGCGCAGCATGAACCTCGCCGTCGACCGCGACGGCCGCCCCCCCTCCGAAGTAGCCCGCGAGTTCCTGGACGGCCTACCGCACTGAGACGGCCGAAATCGAGGCGCAGAGGCGGCCGATCCATTCGCGGAGCGATCCGCCCCGATGCTGAGACGGTCGGGATCGAGGCGGATCGCGCAGCGAAATCAAGCGCAGGCCGCCCTCGATGACCGCACGGCAGAGCCTCCCGCCACGGCGCGGGAGCTTGGCCGGGCACCGAGGTGCCGAGGCGGCCGAGCCATTCGCGGAGCGATCCGCCTCGATCCCAGCCGGTGCTGCGCTTCCCTCTAGCTGCGAACCGTGATCGCCGAGTTGGTGATGATCGGCGCGTCGCGCTCCTTCGACTTCGCCTGGATGAGGATCCGGTCGCCCTCCTTCCAGTACGACGTCACGTAGGTCTCCCCGGGGAACCCGACGCCGCTGAAGCGCGCTTGGTAGCGCGCCACCTTGGTCACGTCCCCCCCGAGCACCTCGTCGACGATTGCCTTGCACGCGACGCCGTAGGAGCACAGCCCGTGGATGATGGGTGTGTCGAACCCGGCCATCTTCGCGAACTCCGGATCGGCGTGAAGCGGGTTCTTGTCGCCGGAGAGACGGTAGATGAGCGCCTGCTGCGGCAGCGTCGGCCGCTCGATCACGCCGTCGGGATCGCGCTCGGGCGGGATGTTGCCCGCCTTCGGCCCGGACTCGCCGCCAAAGCCCCCTTCTCCGCGCAGGAACAGCGAGAAGCGGTTCGTGAACAGCGGCTTGTCGGCCCCGTCCCGGGTCTTCATCTCGAGCACGACCAGCGCGGCCTTGCCCTTGTCGTAGATCCCGACGATCTCGCCCCCGCTGGTGACGGTGGCCTCGGGGGGGATCGGCTGGTGGATCTCGATGTCCTGCTCGCCGTGAAGCAGCATGGCGAAATTGAACTCGAGTCCGGGTGTGCTGCCCAGCCCGCCCATGCTGCCGAACACCGGGATCACGCCGAAGCTCGGCAGCACCTTGAGGTTCTTCTCGTAGGTGTACTCGAGCTCACCGGGGTCCGTCGGCGGGTTGCCGGCGCCGACGCCCAGGTGGTACAGGATCACCTGGTCGCGGGTCCACGAGGACTTCCCCTCGCCCATCTTGGCGCCCAGCGCCCGCTTCGGATCGATCGGCATCTCGCTCCTCCTAGCCCTTCAGGGCGTCGGCGATCGCCTTGGTCTCCTCGGCGATGCTCGAAGGGATGATGTAGCCATCGGTCTTGCGGATCGCGCCCAGGTTGTCGCGGATGTCTTCCGCGCTCGGAGCCCGGTGATCGGGCGCGACCCAGCCGGGCCCCATCCCGATGAAGATGCGCGCGTAGCGTCCACCGCCGACATCGAAGATCTCGTGGGTGAGCTCGCACTCCTCGGAGCACAGGTACGCCACGAGCGGCGTCACGAAGCTCGGGTCCAGCGCTTCGGCCAGCGGCCCGAGCAGCTGCTCCGTGAGTCGCGTCTTGGCGATCGGCGCGATCACGTTGCTCTTGATGTTGTACTTGGCGCCTTCGACCGACAGCACGTTCGACAGCCCCACCAGGCCCATCTTGGCGGCGCCGTAGTTGGTCTGGCCGAAGTTGCCGAAGATGCCCGCGCCCGATGAGGCGAAGACGATCCGGCCGTAGTTGTTCTCCTTCATGATCCGGAAGACGGGCTGCGTCACGAAGAAGCCGCCCTTCAGGTGCACGTCGAGGACGACCTCGAGGTTCTGGGGCTCGAGCTTTGCGAAGGTCTTGTCGCGCAGGATGCCCGCGTTGTTGACGAGAATGTCGACCTTGCCGAAGTTGTCGACGGCCGTCTTGCAGATGGCCTCGCCGCCCTCGGGGGTCGAGACCGAGTCGTAGTTCGCAACGGCCTTACCGCCCGCCTCGTTGATCTCCTTCACGACCGCGTCGGCCATGTTGGTGCCGGCGCCGGTCCCGTCGGCCGCACCGCCGAGGTCGTTGACGACGACGCTCGCGCCACGCGCCGCGAGCATCAATGCGTAGGTCTTGCCGAGGCCGCCGCCGGCGCCGGTGATGATGGCGACCCTGCCGTCGAAGCGAATCTCACTCATGACATCTCCTTCCGGCCCGGCGGGGGTGCCCGCCTCGAACCGCTGGGACTGGCTGGTGGGGACGTCGCTTCCGCGCGACCGCTATGGGCGTCGCCGTGCGAGACGTCCGTTACCGCGGTCCGCTTCACGCGGGCGTCGGACCGCGCCGCATCATAGCGGATCCGCCCCGCGGATTGCGCCCGTCGGCGGGGGGTGGCAGCTTTCGCTCCGGAGGAGCCTCTGTCCGCGGCGCGACACCTCGCCACCGTCGCTCTCGCCGTCGGGCTCGCTGCGGCCGAGGCGGCCGGCGCCGACCCGGTGGCGCTGCCGGCGCCCGGGACGGGCGCCTGGCGGCCGCTCGCCTTCCGGTCCGTGAGCCGCGAGACGACCTACACGGCGGTCTCGATCGACGGAATCGCCGCCGTGCGCGCCGACAGCGACTGCGCCGCGTCGGCCCTGTGGCTGGCGCTCGACGGCATCGACCTCGCCCGCACCCCCCGCCTCGCCTGGCGGTGGAGGGTGGAGGGGAGCCTCGATATCCCCGACGAGCGCGTCGCCTCCGGCGACGACTTCGCCGCGCGCGTCTACGTCCTGTTTCGCCTCGACGCCGCCCGCGCCAGCATGGCGGAGCGCCTGCGAAACCGGCT
>JAOTUO010000387.1 GCA_029863845.1 Myxococcales bacterium | reverse complement strand
CGTGGTCGGCCCAGCCCATCATCGCCCCGGCGATGGACGAGACGGCGACGATCGCTCCACCGCCGTTGAGGTGGCGAGCCGCCGCCCGGGCGACGCGCATCACGCCACCCAGGTTGACGTCGAGCACCTGATTCCACGTCTCGTCGTCGAGATCCTCGACCGGGTCGCGTCGCAACATCGCAGCGTTCGCCACGGCGATGTCGAGTCGACCCCATTCGTTCACCGCTCGAGCGCACATCGCGTCGACGGCGGCGGTGTCGCGCACGTCGGCATCGACGACCAGGCAGGTTCCTCCGGCCGCCTCGATCGCCTCCCGGGTTTGCCGGGCATCGTGGGGGTCGTCGGCGTAGGTGCCGATCACCACCTTTGCGCCCGCAGCTGCCAGCCGTATTGCGGAGGCCTGCCCGATGCCCGACGCGGCACCGGTCACCACTGCGACGCGGCCCGACAGGTTTGCGGCGGATCCGGTCGATAGGGGCGCCGCCTCGGCGCCGAGCCAGGGAGCGACCGCCCGGAACGCAAGCGCGGCCGCTTCACGACGGTCGGAGCCCGGCGGGACGGGCGCAGGCAGGCCGGTCTCCTCCAAGCAGCGCGCTCGGAGGGAGTCGAGGTCGCCGCCCACGTCGAAGGTCTCGAGCGGTGGACGCCGCTGCCGGAGCTCCTCGCGCATCCGCTCGGTGGCGGCCTCGTCGACAACGAGATGGTCGGTCAAGATCACCCCGTACCGCAGAGCGCCCTCTCGGGTGACCAGCCCCCGTTGCGCCTCTTCGGCAACGAGATCCGCGGCCCGTTCCAGGGGGTCGCCCCAGCCGCCGCCTCCCCAGGTGATGTAACGCAACAGGTCGCCGGGTGCGACCCGCACGCGATCACATTTGGAGGGAAGAACCTCGGACGTGCCGTCGACCCGTTCGAGGATCTTTGCGCTGCGCCCGCCGGGGAGCCCCCCGTTGACGCCCCAGGGGTAGGTGAACCAGCGGTCGTCGTGAATCGAGACCTCACCGGGCTCGAGAAACCGGTAGGCGACGGCCACGCCGTTCCCCCCTCGATGGAGTCCCGGTCCGCCCGAGTCGGGGACGCTTGTGTACTCCTCGATCCGCAAGGGGTAGTAACGCTCCAGGTACTCGTTGGGAACGTTCGTGAACGAGGGCCACATCGAGTGCCCGTCGGGGCCATCACCGATGCGTCGACCCGGAACGCCACCGAACCCGATCTGGTAGAGCTGAAACCAGGTCCCGTCGGCGTAGCGGCCCGAGTACATCAGGTGGGGACTGGACGAGAACCCGGCGCCGTTGAGGAAGTGCGGCTGGTGCTGGCCCAGCAGACCTCCCAGGACGTCGAACACGCGACCGAGGGCGTGGGTCCGACAGGACAGCGCCGCTGGTGGCTCGGGCTGTACGAGGCAGCCCTTCGGGTAGCGCACCTCCACCAGCGGATAGAAGCCGTCGTTCCAGAGGATCTGCGGGTCGAAAACCATGATCATGTAGATCCCGAAGTACATCTTCAAGATGTTCTCGCTGAGGAAGTAGTTGATCGGCCCCAGCGACTGGGGATCGGTTCCCTCCCAGTCGAGGATCACCCCATCGCCGTCGCGCCGCATGGTGCACTTCAGCTTGTAGGGACCGAATCCCAGGCCGTCGTCGTCGACATAGTCCGAGAACGTCACGGGCTCGGCCGGTATGTAGTTTCTGATGAGCTCCCGCATTGCCCGGTAGTTGCGGTCGAGCAGCTCCTCGAGCGCCGACAGGTAGGTCTGTTCACCGAATCGCTCGCACAGCTCCAGGATCCGCCGCTCAGCGATCCGGCACCCGGCGATCACGCCCCCCAGATCGGCGCGGTTCCACTCCGGGATTCGCACCTGGTTGAGGATCACGTCCAGCGCGTCATCGTTCATCAGGCCCTTCCGCACGAGCTTGAACGGAGGGATGATCACGCCTTCCTCGTAGATCGTCGACGCGTCCGTCGGCAGACTCCCCGGAACCTTGCCTCCGACGTCGGTCATGTGCCCGAACATCGAGGACCAGCCGATCAGCAGCCCCTCGCGGAAGATGGGAAGCAGGATGAGCCAGTCGTTGGCGTGGCTGATCGCGCCGCCGCATCGGTAGGGATCCGAGGTGAAGAACACGTCACCCTCTTCGACGGTGCCCACGAATGCGCCGAGGAAGTCGTTTATGAACGAGCCGAACTGACCGACCACCATCTTTCCGTTCCGGTCGGCGATCATCGGGAACTCGTCGTGTTGTTCACGAATGCCGGGGGACATCGCCGTGCGGAAGAGGGTGGCGTCCATCTCCTCGCGGATGTTCCGCAAGGCGTTCTCGATGATGTCGAGGGTGACGGGATCGACGTCGATCCGGCCGGGTGCGCTCCGCCCTTCGGAGATCGTTGCGCCGGACGGTTCGGTCACCGGCTCGCCTTCGATCCGGTGCCGGCGGGCTGATCATCGGGGCGTATCAGCAGGTTGCCGTGGGCGTCCACGATCGCGTGGTGCCCGGGAAGTACGAGCGTGGTCGAGTCCATCTCGGTCACGATCGCCGGCCCGTCGATTCGGTTCCCGGCCGCGAGCCGCAACCGGTCGTAGATCCAGGCGTCCTGGTGGCCTCCAGCGACCCACACCCGGGTGCGTTCGGTGCGGGCCGCCGACGGATCGGGGCCGCCCGCCGGCGTCTCGGGCGGCTCGGTTGCATCCTCCGGTGCTGTGACAATGGCCCGGACGTTGACCAGCTCGTGCTCGGCGTCGAGGGCGAATCCGAATACCTTCTGGTGCTCTGCGTCGAACTGGCGACCGAGTTCGTCGAGCCGCAGCGCCGGCAGTTCCTCGGAGGGAACACCGATGGTGAGCTCGAAGCCCTGTCCGTGGTAGCGGAGGTCGATCTCGAGGCGGACCTTCTGGTCGCCTGCTCCGATGCCGAAGGCCTCGAGGGCGCGTGCCGCCTGTTGCCGGAGCTCATCCAGCAGTTGCCTGAGTTCGTCGGCGGACGTCTCGGAGTACTTCCTGATGAAGCTGCGGGATGCCTCGTCTCGCAGCACGGTCGTCGCGTCCCCGTAGGCGTTCAGCACGCCGGGTGACGGAGGGATGATGACGGGCCAGCTACCCAAGAGCGCGCCGAGCGCATTGGCGTGCAGAGGCCCGGCGCCACCAAACGCCACGAGCGCGAACCGCCGG
>JAOTUO010000386.1 GCA_029863845.1 Myxococcales bacterium | reverse complement strand
GCGCCGCTGATGGCCTGCTACGTGCTGGCTCACGTCTCGGAGATCGGACGCGAGATCGCGAGCGTCGCCACGCAGGTGCACGGCGGCATCGGCTGGACCGACGAACAGAACCTACACTTCTGGTTCAAGCGCATCGGGGTCGGCCGCCACCTGCTGGGGGGTCCCGAGCTCCTGCGCGGCCGCGCGGCGGAGATCCAGGGCCTGGCGGCGGCCTGCTAGAAGGCGCCGGCGGGCGGCGTCCGCCGATCGCCGGATCGGCGCAAGCGAGGGAGAATCGACTTGGAAATGCACTACGCGACGCTGTGGGAGGCCATCGCCGATGCCGTCGGCGACCGGGAGGCCGTGGTCACCGGATCGGTGCGCCGGACCTGGAGCGAGTACGAGGACCGGGCGTCGCGGCTGGCCGCCGCCTTCGCAGGCGCGGGCCTCGGCCGCGATTCCAAGGTGGGCCTCTACCTCTGGAACTCGAACGAGTACCTGGAAGCCCAGTTCGCCGGCATGAAGGGCCGGCACGTGCCGATCAACATCAACTACCGCTACCTCGACGACGAGCTGCTCTACATGCTGGACAACTCCGACGCCGAGGCGCTCGTCTTCCACACGAGCCTGGGCGACCGCGTCGAACGGGTGAGGGAGCGCGCCCCGCAGGTGAAGCTGTGGATCGAGGTGGACGACGGCGGGCCCTCGCTGCCCGGCGCCCTGGCCTACGAGGAGGTGATCGCGGGCCACGATCCGGCGCCGCGCATCACTCGCTCGCCGGACGACGTCTACATGCTCTACACCGGCGGCACCACCGGCATGCCCAAGGGCGTGATGTACGACATGGGCGGCATCCTCCAGGCCTTCATCGCGATCGGGTTCCCCATCGTCGGGCTCGGCCTGCCGGAGGCTCACGAGATCCCGGCCCTCACGGCCCGGCTGTGGGAGGAAGGGCGGAGCGTCACGTCGATTCCGGCCTGCCCGCTGATGCACGGCACCGGCCAGTGGCTGGGTGCGATGATCCCCCACTGCGCGGGCGCGCGGGTCGTGATGCTGACGGAGCGGTCCTTCGACGGACGCGAGCTGTGGGAGGTGGCCGAGCGGGAGAAGGCCACCCAGCTCGTGATCGTGGGCGACGCCTTCGCGAAGCCCATGCTCCGCGCCCTCGACGAGGCGAAGGCGGAGGGACGCCCCCACGACGTCTCGAGCGTGAAGTTCGTCATCTCGTCCGGCGTCATGTGGACGGCCGAAGTGAAGGCGCAGCTCCTCGACTGGCACGAATTCCTCCTGATCGACGCCATGGGAAGCTCCGAGGGCGCCATGGGCACCCAGATCACGACTCGCGGCAACGTCGGTCAGACGGCTCGCTTCGCGAAGAATCCGACCACCAAGGTCTTCACCGAGGACGGACGCGAGGTGGAGCCCGGATCCGGCGAAGCCGGCATGGTGGCGGCCGGGGGCAACGTGCCCTTCGGGTACTACAAGGACGAGGCGAAGTCCGCGACCACGTTCAGGACGATCGACGACGTGCGTTATTCGTTCCCGGGCGACTGGGCGCTCGTCGAGGCGGACGGGAGCCTAACGCTGCTGGGCCGCGGCTCGAACTGCATCAACACCGCCGGGGAGAAGGTCTACCCGGAGGAGGTCGAGGAGGCGGTCAAGGAGCACCCGGACGTGATCGACTGCCTGGTGGTCGGCGTGGACGACGAGAAGTTCGGCCAGCGCGTGACCGGCGTGGCGTCGCTCCGGCCCGGAAGCGACGCCGACGGGGAAGCCCTGCGCCAGTTCACGCGCTCGAAGCTCGCCGGCTACAAGGTGCCCAAGCAGCTCTTCATCGTGGACCGGGTGCGCCGGGCGGTGAACGGCAAGGCCGACTACAAGTGGGCCCGCAAGGCCGTCGAAGAGGCGCTCGCGCAGCGCTGACAAGCCGTGGCGCCTCCGGCGCTCCGGAGAGGAAGGCTTCCATGAGGACGAAGCTCGCAGAAGAGATGGGTCTCGAGTTCCCCATCTTCGCCTTCACCCACTGCCGCGATGTGGCCGCCGCCGTATCGAAGGCCGGCGGGCTCGGCGTGCTCGGCGTGGCCGGGCATTCGCTCGACGGGCTGAGCATCGAGCTCGATTGGATCGAGAAGGAGGTCGGCGGCAAGCCCTACGGCGTCGACCTGCTCCTGCCGGCCCGCTTCGTCGGGAGCGAGCAAGGCGGTCTCGAGGCGTCGCAGCTCGACGAGAAGATCCCGGAGGCGCACCGGCGCTTCCTCGACGATCTGCTCGAGAAGCACGGTGTGCCGCCGCTCCCGCCCGGGGTGGAGCCGGGCCCGGAGTTCAGCATCGGTTACGAGCAGCAGCGCGACGTGATCGAGCTCGTCTTCAGCCATCCCATCAGCCTGATCGCGAGCGCGCTCGGGCCTCCGCCGAGCTGGATGATCGAGCAGGGGCGCGCCGCGGGCGTGAAGGTGGCTGCGCTGGCCGGCACCGTCGAGCACGCGCGGCGACACAGGGAAGCCGGGGTCGACATCGTGGTGGCGCAGGGCTACGAGGCCGGGGGCCACACCGGCGAGATCTCCACGCTGGTCCTGGTCCCCGAAGTCGTCGATGCCGTCGATCCCGTTCCGGTGCTGGCGGCGGGCGGGATCGGGAACGGACGCCAGTTGACCGCCGCCCTGGCACTGGGCGCGCAGGGCGTGTGGATGGGCTCGATCTGGCTGACCACGGAGGAGGCCGAGACGCACCCGGTCGTCAAGGAGAAGTTCCTGAACGCATCGTCGCGGGACACCGTTCGCAGTCGATCCCTCACCGGCAAGCCCGCGCGACAGCTCCGCAGCGCCTGGACCGAGGCCTGGAGCGATCCCGCGAATCCGGATCCACTACCGATGCCGCTCCAGCCTCGGCTGATCCGCGAGGCCCAGGCGCGCATCTCGCGCTCGGCCCACAAGTCGCCGGGCGCCGAGCAGCTGATCAACTACTTCGTGGGCCAGATCGTGGGCTCGATGAATCAGGTGCGATCCGTGCGAAGCGTCGTCGAGGAGCTCGTGCAGGAGTACGCGGACACGATGGAGCGCCTCGACGAGTGGGGCGCGGGCTAGAGCGGAGCTCGCGGCTCCGCCCCCGCCGAGGCGCCTACCTGGGCGCCATGCGGACGGCTCCATCCAGCCGGATCACCTCGCCGTTGAGCATGGGATTCTCGACGATGTGGCAGGCCAGGGCC
>JAOTUO010000385.1 GCA_029863845.1 Myxococcales bacterium | reverse complement strand
GTCTGATCCGGATCGAAGAGGATCTCTGAGCGTGGACGAGCAGCCCCGGTATCGCGCCTGGTTCCAGAGCATCGAGGACCCGGACGAACGCTACGAGCTCCACGAGATCGTCTACCGCTCGCGCACGGGGGCCCTGCTCGAGGTGGTCCACGACCTCGCCGAGCTGCGCAAGGTCCCGCCGGAGGAGTGGAAGCGGCGCTTCGAGAGGCGCGAGCACGCGACCCGCTGGCCCTTCGGCTCCGGGGTCTGGGGCAAGAAGGAGTGGGTGCTGCCCGGGATCGACGACGAGAACGTCGTGTCGATGTTCGAGGGCAACACCAACCTCTTCTGGGCGGAACGTTACGGCAAGGAGTTCGGGCTCGAAAATCTCTGGATCAAGCAGTGCGGCAACTCCCACACCGGCTCCTTCAAGGATCTGGGGATGACCGTGCTCGTCTCCCAGGTCAAGGAGATGATCGCACGGGGCGTGGAGATCCCGGCCGTCGCCTGCGCGTCCACGGGCGACACCTCCGCCGCGCTCTCCGCCTACGCGGCGGCGGCGGGCATTCCCGCCGTGGTCTTCCTGCCGCGGGGCAAGGTGTCCGTCGCGCAGCTCATCCAGCCGGTGGCGAACGGCGCGATCGTCCTGGAGCTCGACACGGACTTCGACGGCTGCATGGAGATCGTGCAGCAGGTGGCCGAGCGCGACGGGGTCTACCTGGCCAACTCCATGAACAGCCTGCGCATCGAGGGCCAGAAGACCGTCGGCATCGAAATCGTCGAGCAGTTCGAGTGGAAGATGCCGGACTGGCTGGTGATTCCGGGCGGAAACCTCGGGAACGTCTCGGCCCTGGCCAAGGGCCTCGACATGCTCCTCGACCTGGGGCTCGTCGATACCAAGCCGCGAATCGTCTGCGCCCAGGCGGAGGCCGCCAATCCCCTCTACCTCTCCTACCAGCGGAACTTCGAGGTGTTCGAGCCGATCGCCGCGCGCCCGACCCTCGCCAACGCCATCCAGATCGGAAACCCCGTCTCGATCCACAAGGCCATCGACGCGCTGAAGCGCTACGACGGCATCGTCGAGCAGGCCAGCGAGTCGGAGCTGGCGGAGGCCTGCGCGCGCGCCGATCGAACGGGGCTCTTCAACTGCCCGCACACCGGCGTGGCGCTGGCGGCGATGGAGAAGCTGGTCGCGCGCGGCGTCATCGGCAAGGACGAGCGGGTGGTCGTGATCTCCACCGCCCACGGGCTCAAGTTCGTTGATTTCAAGGTGAAGTACCACGAGCTGCGGATCGAGGGCATCGAGTCGCAGCTGCCCAATCCCACGATCCAGCTCCCGGCCCGCTACGAGACGGTGCGTGACGAGATGCTCCGTCAGATCGAACGGCGCTTCCACACCTGATGCGCGCCGCGGGTTGAGGCAGCCGAGATGTTCACCGGCATCATCGAGGCCGTGGGCGCCGTCACCGGGATCGAGCCGCGGGGCGACCTCACGACGCTCGAGATCGAGGCGCCCGCGATCGCCGAGGGGCTGGCGATCGGCGACTCCGTCGCGGTGAACGGAGGCTGCCTCACCGTCGCGCACCGGGACGGCGATCGGATCCGCTTCGAGGCGGTACGCGAGACCCTGGAGCGCACCGCGTTGGGCGACCTGCGCGTCGGCGCCCGGGTGAACCTGGAACGCGCGCTGCTCGCGGGGGGCCGCTTCGACGGCCACATCGTCCAGGGCCACGTCGACGGAACCGGGCGCGTCCGTCGGCTCGAACGCGACGGCGACGACGTGCGGCTCTTCGTCGACTGCGAACCCGAGATCGCGGAGCTCCTGGTGGACAAGGGGTCGGTTGCGGTGGACGGCGTCTCGCTCACGGTGGTGGGCGCCACGGCGGCGGGCTTCGACGTCGCGCTCATCCCGCACACGCTCGCCGCGACCACCCTCGGCGAGCGCCGGCCCGGCGACCGGGTCAATCTCGAGGCCGACGTGCTCGGGAAGTACGTCAAACGCTATCTCGAGCGGATCCTTCCCGGTGCGGACGACCGTGAGCCGCGCTAGAGCCGCGACCGTCGCGGCCATCGTCCTGTTCGCGATGGGCTGTCCGGCTCGGGAGGACGCGCGCTCGGCCGACGCCTGGCAGGCCACGCTCGACCGCGTCGCCCGGGCCGTCGTGGTCGTGCGGGTGAGCGTCCCCCGCGCCTTCGACACCGAGACACCGGCCTACGAGGTGGCCACGGGATTCGTCGTCGATGCCGAGCAGGGCATCATCCTGACCAACCGCCACGTCGTGCAGCCCGGCCCGGCGGTCTCGGAGGCGGTGTTCCTCAACAACGAGGAGGTGGCCGTCCAGCCGGTCTACCGCGATCCCGTCCACGACTTCGGCTTCTTTCGCTACGACCCGGGCGACGTGCGCTTCATGGAGGTCGCCGAGCTTCCGCTCGCGCCCCAGAACGCGCGCGTCGGAGCCGAGATCCGGGTGGTCGGCAACGACGCGGGCGAGAAGCTCTCGATCCTGGCGGGAACGCTGGCGCGGCTCGACCGCGAGGCGCCGCGCTACGGGCGCAACCATTACAACGACTTCAACACCTTCTACTACCAGGCGGCTTCGGCCACGTCGGGCGGTTCCTCCGGATCCCCGGTCGTCGACATCTCCGGAAACGTCGTGGCGCTGAACGCGGGCGGGAGTCTGCGGGCCTCGTCCAGCTACTACCTGCCCCTGGACCGCGCGGTGCGCGCGCTCGAGCTCGTGCGGCGGCGGGAGTCCGTTCCGCGCGGCACGCTCCAGGCGGTGTTCCTGCACCGGCCCTACGACGAGCTGCGCCGCCTGGGGCTCCGCCCGGAGACCGAGGCGGCCGTTCGCCGGGACCGCCCGGAGGGCACGGGGATGTTGAGCGTCGGCGAGATCGTCCCCGGCGGGCCGGCGGACGGAACGCTCGAGGTCGGCGACGTGATCGTGCGGGTGGCGGGCCGGCTCGTGACGTCGTTCCTGCCGCTGGAGTCGCTCCTCGACGAAGGCATCGGCGAGACGATCCGCATCGAGGTCGAGCGCGGCGGGGAGCCGGTCGCCGTCGAGGCCGCGGTCCAGGATCTCGCCGCGATCACCCCGGACTCCTACCTCGAAGTGGGCGACGCCGTGCTGCATCCGCTCTCCTACCAGCAGGCCCGCAACCACGCCGTCCCCGTGGCCGGGATCTACCTGGTGTCGGCCGGCTACATGT
>JAOTUO010000081.1 GCA_029863845.1 Myxococcales bacterium | reverse complement strand
CCTCCGGCCCGTCTAGCCTGGGGCCGATCCAGGGAGGGAAGGGACGTGCTTCGACTCCACGACCTGCAAACGCCGGCGCTGCTCGTCGACGCCGACGGGCTCGAACACAACCTGCGCACGATGGCCGGGGCGCTCCCCGGAGCTCGCCTGCGGCCCCACGTGAAGGCCCACAAGTGCACGGCCCTGGCCCGCCGCCAGGTCGAGCTGGGCCACCGCGGGTTGACCTGCGCGACCGTTCGCGAGATGGAGGGCCTGGCGCGCGCGGGTCTCGGTGAGGACCTGCTGCTGGCCAACGAGGTCGCCGACGCGCGCCGGCTCGGCGCCATCGACGCCCGCGTCACGCTGGCCGTCGATTCGCCGGCCACGGTGGAGGCGGCCGCGGCGGGGGGCGTGCGTGAGGTGCTGATCGACGTGAACGTCGGTCTCCCTCGCTGCGGTTGCGCTCCCGAGCGGGCCGGCGCGCTCGCCGACCTCGCCCGCACGCGCGGACTCCAGGTGCGGGGCGTCATGGGCTATGAGGGCCACGCGGTGGGGGTCGAGGACGCGGAGCAGCGCGCGCGGCTCGTGGAGCAGAGCATGCGCCTGCTGGTCGAGGCGCACGCGCAGGTGGGCGGCGACGTGATCTCGGCCGGCGGGACGGGGAGCTTCGACCTCAACGCCGCGGCGACGGAGATCCAGGCAGGCTCCTACGCCCTGATGGACACCGCCTACGAGAAGCTCGGACTGCCGTTTCGCCCGGCGCTCACGGTTCTGACCACGGTTCTCTCGGTCTCGCAGGAGTTCGCCGTGGCCGACTGCGGGCTGAAGGCGCTGGGCATGGACCACGGGAATCCGCGCATCGACCGCGCCAAGGTGTGGTTCTGCTCCGACGAGCACGTGACGTTCGCGCCGGAGCAGCCCGTCCGCGTGGGAGATCGTCTCCGGGTGTGGCCGGCTCACGTGGACCCCACGGTGGCCTACCACGAGCGGCTGCACGTCGTCTCGGGCGAGGAGGTGCTCGAGGCCTGGGAGGTCGACCTCCGCGGCTGGTAGGCGCCGACGGGGTTCACCCGCCGCCCGGGTCCGCCGATAGGGCTGGCTGCATGGCGGACCGGCAGCCCCTACCGCTCCTAGGCCGTCTGGCGATCCACCATCAGCTGATCACGATGGATCAGCTCGCGGAGGTCACCCGGGCCCAGGCGCGCGGCGACTCGCGCCGCATCGGCGACATCCTCGTCGACGACCGCTTCATCACGCAGGACCAGCTCGCCAAGCTGGTGCGGGCGCAGAAGGCGCTGGTCGCCAAGCACCGCGCCCGCACCGCCGCCGACGCCCGCAAGCCGGCAAAGCCGGCGCGCAGCGAGCCGCAGGCGAGCGAAGATCGGAGAGGTGGGGCGCGCAGCGAGCCGCAGGCGAGCGAAGCTCCGAGAGAAGAGCCGGCGCGCGCCACGGCGGCTGCGCTCGAAGCCATCGAGGTGGTGGCGGGAGAGACCGACCGGGCCGAGCTCGACCGCCTGCTGCGGGATGCCGTGGAGCGCGGCGCCAGCGACATCCACCTCCACAGCGGCGACGCGGTTCGGCTGCGGATCGGAGGCTGCATCGCCGAGAAGGGGTCGGCTCCGTCCTCCGCGACCTCGCTCGAGAAGCTCGCGCTCGCGGGGCTCACATCCGACGAGCGCGCCGTGCTCGCCGAGCAGGGCGAGATCGACTTTTGCTACACGCTCGACGGCGTGGCGCGCTTCCGCGCCAACGCCTACCGGCAGCAGCGCGGCATCGACGCCGTCTTCCGCGCCATTTCCCTGGAGGCGCCGACCATCGAGGATCTCGGCCTGCCGCGGTCGATCGCGCGCTTCACCAGCTATCACCAGGGCATGGTCCTCGTGACGGGCCCGACGGGCTGCGGCAAGACGTCGACGCTGGCGGCGCTCGTCGATCTGATCAACGAGGAGCGAAAGGAGCACATCCTCACCATCGAGGATCCGATCGAGTACGTGCACCCGTCCAAGCGCTGCCTCGTCAACCAGCGCAGCGTCCGTCGCCACACCGAGTCGTTCGCTCGCGCGCTGCGGGCGGCGCTGCGCGAAGACCCCGACGTGATCGTGATCGGTGAGCTTCGCGATCTCGAGACCATTTCGCTCGCGCTGACGGCGGCCGAGACCGGTCACCTCGTCCTCGCCACCCTGCATACCGAGAATGCGATCCGAACCGTGAACCGGCTGGTCGGGGCCTTTCCGGCCGATCAGCAATCGCAGGTCCGCACCATGCTCGCGGACTCGCTGCGCGCCGTGGTCTCCCAGCGGCTCCTGCCGCGGGCGGACGGCGCGGGACGCGTCGCGGCCGTGGAGACGCTGGTCGTCACCAAGGCCGTGGCGAATCTGATCCGCGAGAACAAGACGTTCCAGATCCACTCCATCCTCCAGACGGGCGCCGCGCAGGGCATGGGACTGCTCGACCATTCGATCCGCCAGCACGTCCAGTCCGGGGCCGTTGCGGCGGCGGAGGCACGACACTTCTGTCAGGACCCGAAGAGCCTCGGCGTCTGAGGGTGTGAAAGAAAAGGGGGGCGGGTGGCTCGACTCGATTTCTTGCTGAGCGATCTCGAGACGAAGGGAGGGTCGGACCTCCATCTCGCGGCGGGTCTGCCGCCGCGCATGCGCTGCCACGGTGCGCTGGCGGAGGTGGCGGGACAGGCCGACCTCACGGATGCGTCGCTGCGCGAACTCATGCGGGAGATCGTGTCCAACTCGCAGTGGCGAGAGTACGAAGACACGGGCGATCTCGACTTCGCGTACGGCATACCCGGGGTGGCCCGTTTCCGCGGGAACTACCTCGTCCAGGAGCGGGGCGCCGCCGCCGTCTTCCGCATCATTCCCGAGGAGGTCCTCTCCCTCGACGCCCTGAAGCTTCCGCAGGCGATCACGTCCCTCACGGAGCTGCAGAAGGGCCTGGTCCTGGTGACGGGGCCGACCGGCTCCGGCAAGTCGACGACCCTCGCGGCGATGCTGGACCGCATCAACCGCACGTGGCCTCGGCACATCGTGACGATCGAGGATCCCGTGGAGTTCGTGCACCAGAACCGGAAATCGGTGGTCTCGCACCGCGAGGCGGGCGCTCACACCCGAGGTTTCGGTCCGGCGTTGCGCGCGGCGATCCGGGAGGACGCCGACGTGATCCTCGTCGGGGAGATGCGGGACCGGGAGACGATCGCGCTCGCGATCACCGCCGCCGAGATGGGACTGCTCGTCTTCGGGACGCTCCACACCAACGGTGCGGCCAAGACGATCGACCGCATCATCGACGCGTTTCCCGCCGAGGAGCAGAACCAGGTGCGCATCAGCCTCTCCGAGTCCCTGGCCGGCGTGGTCTCGCAGCTCCTGCTGCCGACGGCGGACGGCAAGGGTCGCTGCGCCGTTCACGAGATCCTGCTGCGTACGCAGGGCCTGCCCAACGTGATCCGCGAGGGCAACACGCCGATGCTGAACTCCATCATCCAGTCGGGCAGGGGCGACGGCATGCAGGCCATGGACGACGCCATCATGGCGGCCCTGAAGGCGGGGCTCGTCCTGCCGCTGGATGCCTACGCGAAAGCCGCGGACAAGAAGCGCTTCGAGCCCCTGCTCCAGGACGCGGAGAAGCCCGCCGCCTAGTATCATCCCGCCGTGAGTCGTCTTGCGCTGATCGTCCTGCTCCTGCTCGTGGCCGCGTCCCTGCTCGTGGGGGCCCACTGGTATCTGGCCCAGCGACTCGTGTTGGAGCCCGGGCTGGCGCCGCCGTGGCGCGGCGTGCTGCTGGGCGTCGTCGCGGGTCTCGGGGCCAGTCTCGTGCTGCAGCCCCTGGCCGAGCGCGGGCCCGCGCCGCGCCTGGCCCGTCTCCTCGCATGGCCGGCGGCGGTCTGGATGGGACTCGTATTCCTGCTCCTGGTGCTGCTCGGCGTCTCGGACGCGGCCCTGTGGCTGCTCGGGAGCGCCGCGCTGGCGGCCTCAGGCGCCGCGGACGCCGAGGCGTCCGCCGCGGGCGCCCGCGCTGCCGGCGTCGTCGCGATTGCGCTCGTGGCAGCGGCCTGGGGCCTGCGTTCGGCGCTCCGGCCGCCGCAGCTGCGCCGCGTGGAGATTGCGCTGGCGCGCTGGCCGAAGGCACTCGACGGCTTCCGCATCGTGCAGATCAGCGACGTTCACATCGGCCCCCTGCTCGGCCGGCGCTTTTCCGAGCAGCTGGTCGCGCGGGTCAACGCCCTGGCGCCGGACCTGGTGGCGATCACCGGCGATCTCGTCGACGGGGCCGTGCGCCGGCTCGCCGCCGACGTGGAGCCGTTCGCGAGACTCGGGGCCCGTCACGGCGTCTTCTTCGTGACCGGCAATCACGATCACTACTCCGACGCCGACGCCTGGGCGGAGCACGTGGCGGGACTGGGCTTGCGGGTGCTGCGCAACGAGCGCGTCTGCATTCGGGCGGGGGGCGCGGCCTTCGACCTGATCGGGGTCGACGACCATCGTGGCGACTGGGTCGGCGGCGGAGGGGAGGACCTCCCGAAGGCGCTCCACGGCCGGGATGCCGCGCGGCCGGCCGTGCTGCTCGCACACGACCCCTCGACGTTCAAGCGCGCTTCGGCGCTCGGTGTGGACCTGCAGATCTCGGGTCACACCCACGGCGGACAGATCTGGCCCTTCGGGGCCCTGGTCCGCCTGGTGATCCCCTTCGTGGCGGGGCGCTATCGCCGTAACGGTGCGGAGCTGTACGTGAGCCGGGGCGCGGGGTTCTGGGGCCCTCCGATGCGCCTGTTTGCGCCGGCGGAGATCGGCGAGCTGGTCCTGCGCTGCGCGGCCGCGGACGGACCGGGCCTGCACCCGTATCCAGACCGGCCGCCTCGGGTCGGGGAGGAGCGATTGCGATGATCGAATGGAGCGAGCAGCACCGGATGATCCGAGACGCCGTGCGGCGTTTCGTGGCTGCGGAGGTCGTGCCCAACGTCGAAGCGCTCGAGCACGGAGACATGCCGCCGTACGACATCTTTCGCAAGATGCTCTCGACGTTCGGCATGGATGCCGTGGCGAAGACCCGCTTCGAGCACATGCTCGCAAGGGACAGGGCGCGGGAAGCCGGGGAGGCGCAGCCGGACCGGGAGAGCGAGGGCGAGGCGGGCGATCGGAGCGACTCGGCGGCGATGCAGCTGATCCCCATCATCGAGCTGTGTCGCTACTGCCCGGGCATGGTCACCGCCGTGGGCGTCAGCATGGGGCTCACGAGCGCCGCGATCCTGTCGAAGGGCACGCTCGAGCAGAAGCAGCGCTGGGGCCTCGACCTGATGACCCTGAAGAAGATCGGCGCCTGGGCCATCACCGAGGCCGGATCGGGCTCCGACGCGTTCGGCGGCATGAAGTCGACGGCGCGGCCCACCGAGGACGGCGGCTATCTGCTCAACGGCAGCAAGACCTTCATCACCAACGGCCCCTACGCGGACATCATCGTCTTCATCTGCAAGCTCGACGAGGAAGGCGTCGCAGCGCGGGACCGCAAGATCGTCACCTTCGTGCTGGAGAAGGGGATGCCGGGCCTCACCCAGTCGAAGCCGATGCGCAAGATGGGGCTGCATTCGTCGCCGACGGGCGAACTGTTCCTTCAGGACGTGAAGGTGGGCCCGGACAGGCTGCTGGGCGGGAAGGAGGACTCCCGCGCGCGCTCCGGCGCCAAGGACACCTTCTCCCTGGAGCGATCGGGGGTGGCCGCCATGGCGCTGGGGATCGTCGAGCGCTGCCTCGAGCTGTCCGTTCGCTACGCGAAGGAGCGCGTGCAGTTCGGACGTCCGATCGGCGAGTTCCAGCTCATCCAGGACAAGCTGGCGCGCATGGAAGTGGCGCGCATGAACATCCAGAACCTGGTCTTCCGCACGATCGAAGCGGCCGGGCAGGGCAGGCGACTGAGCCTGGCCGAGGCCTCGGCGATGAAGCTCTACTCGGCCCGTGTCGCGACGGAGGTGGCGCTCGAGGCGGTCCAGGTCTACGGGGGCAACGGCTACATGAGCGAGTACCCGGTGGAGCAGCTCGCCCGCGATGCCAAGGCCCTCCAGATCTATGCGGGCACCGACGAGATCCAGATCTCGGCGATCGCTCGCGACCTCATGGCCCGATGACTTGGCGATGAGCGAGGACGGGCGGCGGCGAACCCCGATCGCGCTGCTGCTCGCTTCGACGGCCCTGGCGCTGCTGCTCGCCGAGGCGGCGGTCCGCGTCCTGCGCCCGTCCGCCGCCTCGATCATCGAGTATCCCTGCATCTACACCGGGGACGAGCGATTCGGCTTCCGTTACGCGCCCGGCGCGACCGGCCGCGTCGCCGGGCACTTCGAGATCGACAACACCGTTCGCATGAATTCGCTCGGCTTCCACGACGAGGAGCCGCTGCCGCCGGGCGCCTCCGATCTGGTGGTGCTGGCGGTCGGTGACTCCTTCACCGCCGGGCTCAATCTGCCCCGCAACGCGGTCTGGAGCGCCGTGCTCGAGAGCGAGCTGCGCGCGCGCGGGCACCCGCGGGCGGACGTGATCAACCTGGGTCTCGACGGCACCGGGACCGACGTCCACGCGGACCTGCTGCGCGCATTCATTCCGCGGTACCGGCCCCGGGTCGCCCTGGTGGCCTTCTACGCCAACGACGTCGAGGACGTACTCCACGGGCGATTCTCCCGCGAGTGCTATGACGGCTACGTCCTCGCCTATCAGGACGATCTGCAGCAGATGATGCTGAGGGGACGCGTGGATGCGCACCGCCGCCGGCGCGTCGCGCGCTGGCTCTTCGACCGCTCCTACCTGGTGCGACTCGTCGTCTACCTGCCCACGCGCGGAATCAATCTCTTCCGCCTGCACTACGTGCAGCCCACCGCCGCGCAGCTCGGGATCGACGACGCCGTGAAACGGGAGCGCCGTCCGCGCCTGCGGGCCGCCTACGCCGATCTCGAGGCCCTCGCCGCGAGCTGCGACTGCCGCCTCGCCGTCGTTCCGGTCCCGCCGCGGCGACGTCTCGATGGGAGCCTGCGCGTGCTCCGCCGCTGGATCGATGGCGCTTCCCTCGAGATCGTCGACGTCGTGCCCGCGATCGAGCGCATGCTGGCGGAGGACGGGCGCGAGCCCGCGGATCTCTTCTGGGTGAACGACAACCACCTCAACGTCTACGGCAACCGCCTGTTCGCCCGCGCCCTGGCGGAGTCCGGGCTCTGGCCCCCGCCGGCGAAGGACTGACGTCCTTCCCGCGCTTGCCAGCGCGACGCGCGCCCGATCCGCGCCTCGCCGGCCGGTGGATTGCCGGTTCGCGAAGGGTCGGTTGCCGCGGCTGCGCGTCGCCGGTGCGGACGCCCGCCTGACCGTAAAGCCCGACACCGATCATCCCGATGAATGTCTCCAGGGTTTCGCGGAGTTGGAGCCGGATTCTCCTGGCTTCGCGTCGCCGATTCGGGGAACGGGGGAACGCGGCGGCGAGCACCTGAGGCCGGGGTTCCGCCCTGGCGCGACCCGATTCCCGGAAGGAGCGGTCGATGCCCGAAACGACGACGCGCTCACGGCTGTCCTCGAAGCGTTCGGTGCAGCGTCGCCTCACCCGGCTGCTGCTCCTGCTGCTTCCCTTGGCGGCTCTCAGTGGACTGCTCGCACCGGGCTTCGTGCGCGTCCAGCTGGCCCAGCGCGGGCAGACGGCGGTCGAGTGCTCGTCGCCGGGATCCGATCGGGACGAGTCGCTCGCGACGCGGCCGCGCCCCGCGCTGCAGAACCGGGAACCCCTCGGATTCGATCCGGGGCTGCTGGGGCTCGACCACGGCTTGTACTTCGACGAATTCGTGGGCGGAGGCGGCGGGATCGTCGGGACCTCGCCGGTTGTTCCCGAGCCGGGAACCGCGTCGCTTCTGGGCCTGGGGCTCGTCGGTCTGGCCTGGCGCCGGCGCGCCGCGGCCGCATGGTGGCGTCGGCCCGATCAGCGCCAGCCGATGGGGTCGTAGCCGCGCTCGCGCAGGCAGCGGTTCACGTAGCTTTGGTAGGTGGCGTCGGGCTCGCGCTTCCGGAAGAGTCCGCGCATCAAGCCGCGGGTAGAACCCGCGGCCGCCCCGATGGCCGCTCCGGTTCCGGCCCTGCCGACCACCGCGCCTCCGGCTGCGCCGGTGGCCGCACCGGTGGCGCCCTCGATCGCCGCCTCGCCGATCGGCACGCCCTCTCCGCCACGGCCCACGTCAGCCTTGGCCAGACGCATGCAATCCGCGATTTCCTCGTCGGCGGTCTCCCGGCCCACGGCGTAGAGGTGGTCGTCGGGGTAGAGAACGGGCCGCTTGCCCGCGCAGCCGGAGATCCCGGCGAGCAGCACGACAACCGACACGCAGAGGATTCGCATCGCCCTCCAGGCTAGCCCGAGAGGCGAGCCCGTGCGACACGCGGCCGGCGCACTCGGCTGGCGGAACCGCGCGGAGGTCGCTACCCGCTCGCTGCATGGCCGCCCGGATTCCGCGCAAGCCGCTCGTCGCCGCTCTGCTCGTCGCGGTCACGCTCGCGGCCTACTCGCCGCTCCTCGACAACGCCTTCGTCAACTACGATGACGACCTGTACATCACCAACAGCCACCATGTCCGCAGCGGTCTGGAAGCCGAGGGCGTCGCCTGGGCCTTCACCACCTTCCAGGGCGCCAACTGGTTCCCGCTCACGCGGTTGTCGTGGATGCTCGACGCGGAGCTCTTCGGGATGAGCCCGCGGGGCTTCCATCTCACGAACCTGCTGCTCCACGCCGCCAATGCGGTGCTCGTGTTCCTCGTGTTCGCGCGGATGACGGGCGCCGTCGGCGCCAGCGCGTTCGTCGCCGCGGTCTTCGCCGTGCACCCGCTCCACGTCGAATCCGTCGCCTGGGCGGCTGCGCGCAAGGACGTGCTGAGCGGATTCTTCGCGCTGCTCGCGCTGCTCGCCTACGCGCGCTACGCCAGTGCGCCCCGCCCGGGGGGCGCGTACGCCGCCGTGATCGCCGCTCTCGTTCTGGGGCTCATGGCCAAGCCCATCCTGGTGACCCTTCCCTTCCTGATGCTGCTGCTCGACGAGTGGCCGCTCGCCCGGCTGCGGAGCCCGGAGTCGCCATCGACCTGGGAGCGCGGTCGCGTCCGGCGCGCACTCGCCGAGAAGCTTCCGCTGTTCGCGCTGGTGGTGGCCGCGAGTGCGGTCACCACCGTCGCCCAGCACAGCGGGGGAACCGTGCAGTCGCTCGAGGTCTACCCGCTCGACGTGCGCGTAGAGAACGCGCTGGTCGCCGGTGTCCGCTACGTCGCGAAGGCCTTGTGGCCGAGCGGCCTGGCGGTCTTCTACCCGCATCCGGGGCGCGCGCTCCCCGTCGCGCAGGTCGCCGGAGCGACCCTGCTGCTCGCCGCCGTCTCCGTGGGCGTGCTGGGGGCCCTGCGGCGCCGGCCCTACCTCGGCGTGGGCTGGCTCTGGTTCGCGGTGGGACTGCTTCCCGTGATCGGGCTGGTGCAGGTGGGACAGGCGGCGATGGCCGACCGCTACACCTACCTGCCCTTGATCGGTCTCGCGTTGATGGCGGCCTGGGGCGCCCGCGAGGCCGCTGCGCGCCGCCGCGCGCGCCAGCGCGCCGCCGCCGTGCTGGGCGCCGCCGTCGTCGTGGCGCTGGCCCTGGTCACCGCGCAGCAGGTCCGAACCTGGCGCAGCAGCGTCACGCTGCTCGAGCACGCGCTGCGCGTGACCGAGCTCAACCACGTCGCCCACACCAACCTCGGACTGGCGCTGGCCGGCGACGACCGGCTCGACGAGGCGGCGGCCCACCTGCTGGCGGCGATCCGGATCGCGCCGGGCGCGCCGATGGCAAACGGCCTGCTCGCCGAGGTGCGCGTGCAGCAGGGAAGGTTCGGCGACGCCCGGCGCCGCTACGGCGCGGCGCTTCGCAGCGAGCCCGAGAAGGTCCGCTGGCTGGCAGGGCTCGCGAACGTCCTGCTCCAGCTCGAGCAGTTCGATCGGGCCGAGTCGAAGTTCCGCGCGGCCCTCGCGATCGAGCCGTCGGCGGCCGGCCTGCACGCCGGCCTCGGTCTGGTGCTGCTGCAAAGGGGGGAGGACGAGGCGGCGATCGCGAGCTTCGAGGAAGCCCTGCGTCTCGAGCCCGGCCGGGCGCCGGCGCACGGGCAGCTCGGGAGGGCGCTCCAGCGCGCCGGACGGGACGCCGAGGCCGTCGCGGCCTACCGGAATGCGCTGCGGCTCGGCGCGCGGGAGCCGGTGTTCCTGAACAACCTGGCCTGGCTGCTGGCGACGAGCGAGCCAACCCTCGCGGGCGGCGCGGAGGAGGCCCTGGCCTTCGCCCGCGAGGCCGTCGAGGCCACCCGGCGGGAGAGCCCGTCCGTGCTCGACACGCTCGCGGTCGCGTACGCAGCCGCCGGCCGGACCGGCGACGCGCTGCGCACCGCGCGCGAGGCCCTGGCGCTCGCGGAGGCGCAGGGGGACGCCGCACTCGCCGAGGAGATCCGCGAGCGGATTGAAGGCTACGCACCCGCTCGTCGGTGAAGCGAGAGCGCCCGGGCGAGGTAGCGGCCGGTGTGAGAGGCGCGGCACTTCGCGACGCGCTCCGGGGTGCCCGCGGCCACCAGGCGTCCGCCGTCGGGCCCTCCCTCGGGACCGAGGTCGACGATCCAGTCGGCGGTCTTGATCACGTCGAGGTTGTGCTCGATCACGATCACCGTGTTGCCGGAATCGACGAGACGTTCCAGCACGCCGAGAAGCTTGCGCACGTCGTCGAAGTGGAGGCCGGTCGTGGGCTCGTCGAGGATGTAGAGCGTCCGCCCCGTGGCCCGCTTCGCGAGCTCGCGCGCCAGCTTGATGCGCTGCGCCTCGCCACCGGAGAGCGTGGGAGACGGCTGCCCCAGGTGCAGGTAATCGAGTCCCACGTCGGTGAGCAGGGCCAGGGGGGCGGCGATCCGGGGATGGGCGGCGAACAGCGCGGCGGCCTCGCGCACGGTCAGCTCCAGCACGTCGGCGATCGACTTGCCCTTGTAGGCTACGCGCAGCGTCGCCTCGTTGAAGCGACGCCCCCCGCACTCCTCGCAGCGGACGTACACGTCGGGCAGGAAGTGCATTTCGATCTTGCGCATCCCGTCGCCCCGGCAGGACTCGCAGCGTCCGCCCTTCACGTTGAACGAAAAGCGCCCGGGCTTGTAGCCGTGCATGCGGGCCTCGGGAAGCTGCGCGAAGAAGCGCCGGATCTCGTCGAAGATCTTGACGTACGTGACCGGGTTGCTGCGCGGCGTGCGACCGATGGGGCGCTGGTCGATACAGATCACCTTGTCGAGCTGGGCGTGGCCAAAGAGGCCCCGGTGCTTTCCGATGCGCCGGGCGGATCCGTGAAAACGGCGCGCGAGGGCCGGGTGCAGGACGTCGTTCACGAGTGTCGACTTGCCGGCCCCCGAGACGCCGGTCACGGCCGTGAGCACGCCGAGCGGAAACTCGACGTCGATGTCCGCGAGGTTGTTCTCGCGGGCTCCGGCGATCTTGATGCTGCCGGACGCCGGGCGCCGGCGGGCGGGCACTTCGATGCGCTTGCGGCCGGAGAGGTACGCGCCGGTCAGGGAGCGCGGGTGCCGCTCCAGGCTCGCGGCGGTTCCGGCGTGGACGATGCGGCCGCCCGCGACGCCGGCGCCGGGTCCGAAGTCGATCACCCAGTCCGCGCTGCGGATCGTCTCCTCGTCGTGCTCGACGACCACGACGGTGTTGCCGATGTCGCGCATCCGTTCCAGCGTGGCGATCAGCCGGCGGTTGTCGCGCTGGTGCAGGCCGATCGAGGGCTCGTCCAGGATGTAGATCACGCCCGTCAGCTCGGAGCCCACCTGACTCGCGAGACGGATGCGCTGCGCCTCGCCGCCGGAGAGCGTCGGGCCGGCGCGGTCGAGGGAGAGGTAGCCGAGCCCCACGGAGGCGAGGAAGTCGAGGCGTCCGCGGATCTCCTTCAACACCTCCGAGGCGATCTGACGCGCCGCGCCACGAAGTTCGAGCCCTGCAAGGAAACGCCGGGCCTCCTCCACCGTGAGTGCCGAGACCTCGACGATGGTTCCGCCGCGTCCCCCCTCGCCGAGACGCACGGCCGCGCTCTCGGGTCGCAGCCGCGCGCCGCCGCAGGTCGAGCAGCGCGCGTTGCCGATGAACTGCCCGAGCCAGCGCTTGGCGCGCTCCGAGCTCGTCTGCTTGAAGCGCCGCATGAGCCGCGGGAGGACCCCTTCCCACTCGAGGTCGAAGGTCCCCTTCCCCGACTTGCCGGACCACTTCACCTGGAAGCGGCGATCGCCCGCTCCGTAGAGCAGGATCTCGCGCTGGCGCCGGGGCAGCTTGCGCCACGGACGCTGCGTGTCGACGCCGAGCTGTGCGACGATCTGCCCGCGGAAGCCGTGGACCCAGCCCGTCTTCTCGGAGACGCCGGCTCCCCAGGAGCGAATCGCGCCCGCGTCCAGGGACAGCGAGTCGTCGGGGACGACGAGGTCGGGGTCGATCTCGACGCGGTTGCCGAGCCCGTTGCAGTCCAGGCACATGCCCTGGGGGCTGTTGAAGGAGAAGCTCTGGGGCGTGAGCTCCGGGAAGGACAGGCCGCAGGGGTTGCAGGCCATCTTCTCGGAGAAGACGCGGTCCGCCGCGCCGGGCGTCGCGGCGATCAGCATGCCCTGGCCGATCTCCAGCGCCGTCTCCACCGACTCCGTCACGCGGCTGCGCATGCCCTTGCCGACGACGACCCGGTCGGCCACGGCCTCCACCGTGTGCTTGCGTCGCTTGTCCAGGGCGGGGACGTCCTCGGTGAGCACGATCTCGCCGTCCACGCGCAGCCGGACGAAGCCCGCGCGCAGGGCTTCGGCGAGGAGCTCTCGGTGCTCCCCCTTCCGGTTGACCAGCAACGGCGCCAGGATCAAGAGCCGCGTCCGCTCCGGCGCGGCCAGCAGCTCGCGCGCGATCTGCTCGGCGGTCTGGCTGCGAACGGCCCGCCCGCAGCGGTGGCAGTGCTGGGTGCCGACGCGTGCGTAGAGGACCCGCAGGTAGTCGGAGATCTCGGTGATGGTGCCGACGGTCGATCGGGGGTTGCTGCCGGTGGTCTTCTGCTCGATGGAGATGGTGGGCGAGAGGCCTCGGATGGTGTCGTACCGGGGCTTCTCCATCTGGCCGAGGAACTGGCGCGCGTAGGCGGAGAGGGATTCGACGTAGCGCCGCTGGCCCTCGGCGTAGAGCGTGTCGAAGGCCAGGGACGACTTTCCGGATCCGGAGACACCGGTCAGGACGACGAGCTTCTTCTTGGGGATCCGGACGTCGATGGAGCGAAGGTTGTGCTCGCGGGCGCCTCGGATGCGGACGTGGTCGAGTTCCATGGGGGACCCGCAGGATAGGTCAAGCGCGCCGCCGCCGGCGGCGGCGCTAGTCGGCCGATCCTTGCGGCTCGCGCGGCCTTCGGCCTTACGGGCCGACGCGCAGCGAGCCGAAGGCGAGCGAAGGCCGGAGCCCGAGCGCGAGCGATCCGCGAGTGCGAGGCCCGGCTTGGCTAGTCGCCGAGGGTCTTGCGAACCATGAGGAGCAGGGTGTCGGGGAGGAAGGGCTTCTGGAGGAAGCCGGCGAGATCGCGTCCGGCGAACCGGTCGCTGACGCTGTTCCGGGAGTAGCCGCTGACCAGCACGATGGGCACCTCGGGCCCGAGCCGGCGGATCTCGTCGAAGACCTCCTCGCCGCTCGATCCGGGCATGGTCCGGTCGAGCAGGACCAGTCGGATCTCGTCGGCCCGGTCGCGGAACGCGGCCACGCCCTCGCGGGCGTTGCGGGCGCAGACCACGTCGAGCCCGGCGCGCGCCAGCGTCTCGTGCGTCATCTCCATGACGCCGTCGTCGTCGTCCACCACCAGGACGGTTCCGCGGCTCCGCCAGGTCTCGATGCCGCTGGACTGGACCTTCCTCGTCGGCGACGGGTGCTGCGAGCGCGGGAGCAGGACGCGGAAGCGGGTGCCGAGACCGGGGACGCTGTCCAGCTCGATGCCCCCGCCGTGTGAGCGCACGATGCCGAGGACGGCGGCGAGCCCGAGTCCGCGGCCGGTGAACTTCGTCGTGAAGAAGGGGTCGAAGATCTTCTCGCGCATCGCCTCGTCCATACCGCA
>JAOTUO010000384.1 GCA_029863845.1 Myxococcales bacterium | reverse complement strand
GTAGGCCGGATTGTCCTCCCCCCAGCCGACGCGGACCGCCGGGATCAGCGCGTTCCAGCGCTCGGGGTGGCGCGCGGAGTAGGCGATTACGGTCGGGTGATGCGCGCAGATACCCTAATGGGACCCCGCGCCGGAGGAACGGCCGCCGTTCCACCTTTGCTCGCGCGCGGCCCGCAAGCGAGCGAGCGCCATGAGCAATACGGCTCCCGAGCATAGGCCGACCAGCGGGTCCGGCTCCGGCAGCGGGATGATCGCCACCGGGACGTGCAGGTCCAGATTGCTGCCGCTCCCGAGCGGCGACGAGCGCACCTGGAACTCGAACTCGCCGAACATCCAGTCGGCGCTGGGGCCGCAGCCGCCGGGAGGGCAGCTCAACACGGCTGCCGTGAACTGGATCACCTGCGATGCGCCCTCGGCAAGAGTGAAGTTCGTCACGTCCGGCGTGAGGATCAGGTCTGGGCCTCCCGCGGACTGAACGACGTCGAATTCCACGAAGCCGCCGCTCCGGTTCCGGAACGTTCTGGACCAGTCGCACGTCTCGTCACAGCCGGGATCCGCCAGGCTTGCCAGGTTGAGGGTCGTGGGGTCGCCTCCCACGGCCGGATCGGCGGCCTGGAAGTTGGCGCCTGTCTCGTTCATCACGAGCAGCGCACGGGCCGCGTCGCCCACGTGCACGCGACCCGACCCCCGGTCGAATGGATCGCCGGGGGTGATCCCGTCTTCCTTCAGCACGACCGCCTTCGCGGTGAGCATGAGCGCCGACTTGATCTCCGCTGGTGACCAGGTCGGGTGGACGGCCCGAAGCAGCGCGGCGGCACCCGCGACGTGGGGACTCGCCATCGAGGTCCCCCATAAGAAGTCGACCTCGTCGCCGCCGAAGCCGCTCTCGACCGCGGCGAGGATTGCGGTTCCCGGCGCCGAGAGGTCCGGCTTGATCACCTCAGGAGCGTTCGGGTGTGGGCCCCGCGAGCTGGAGGATTCGAGAATGTCTCCGAAGGCGGGGTCTGTGTCGGGCGCGGCTTCGGTGATCTCACCGGTGAAGGCGGGGCCGCCCGCACCGAGCCACGCCTTGAGCGCCACGCCGTCCGTATACGTGATATGGATCGAGGGGAGGTAGTGATCGTCGGCGACGAGCCAGTCGCCGGTGCTGGCGTCGTTCGCGAGGATGTAGCCGGCAGCCCCGGCCAGAGCGACGTTGAAGCCCTTCTCGACCCGGGCGTAGGTGCCCCGGTCGCAGATGACGATCTTTCCGGTGAAGAAGCCCGCAGGGAACGGATTGCTCGATCCGTCGGGGGGGAAGACGCTCGGGCCATCGCCACAGAGCGGAAAGGTCTGGCCGCCGACGTCCTGGTCTCCCGCGTAGACGATCTCGAAGGGCCCGCCCGTCCCGGCGCTCAGGCTGGAACCGCTGATGTCGGCGAGTCCGCCGCTCGCCGTCAGGTCCGTGAGCGTGTTGGCATGGATGCGATCGTGGCTCTGGTTGGCGACCGAGGCGGTCCACGGCGCGGTGCCCGAGTTGACGGTCGCAGGGTCCGGACCGTCGTTGCTGGCGGACTGCGCCACGAAGATCCCGGCCTCCGTGGCGTCGAAGAAGGCCTCCGAGACGAGGTTCGTCCACGGCGCGCCGTCATTGCCGATCGAGTGGTTCAGGACGTCCACGACACCATCCAGGATCGCCTGGTCGACGGCGGCGACGCGAGCCGAGGTCGTGCAAAGAACGGGATCGGGTGCGCACACTTCGTACATCACGAGGTTCGCGTGCGGCGCGACACCGGAGATCGAGTAGACGAGCGACGGGTTCACCGTGTTCACGACGGGACCCAACACGCTGAGCGGATTTCCCGCCGCGATGCTCGACACGTGTGAGCCGTGTCCGTCCTCGTCCTCCGGGTCGTCGTCGGAGCTGAAGCTGTAGGCGCCGATGAGCTTGTCGTTGCAGTGCGGGTAGTAGTCGGGTTGCCACGGACGAAGCGCGCAGCGCCCGAGGAAGACCCCGTTGCCGAGCGGGTTGGTGTGGGTGTAACCGTCCAGGGGCCCCGGGTTCGCGAACGAGTCGTGAGCGCCGTTGATGCCCGTGTCGAGGATCCCGATCACGATCGCTTCGCCCATGGTGTCGGCTCCCGTGGAACCTCCGGGCCAGATCTCGTCCGCGCGGATGAAGAGCGGGCCGCGATCGGTGTCGGGCGCATCCGCCGTGTCGCGAACCACGTCCCGCACCCCCGGCCCCCCCCGCACGAGGCCGGCCTCGGTCTCGCTGAGCCCGACGGCCATGCCGTTGACCGCAGCCCGGAAGCGTCGCAGCACCGGCACGGCGCGGCCGCAGCGTGCTTCGATCGAAGCTCGGATCCGATCGTGCCGCCGATCCAGGAAGCGCAGGTAGGCGCGGCTCGCGGACGATCTGGGGTCGAGCTTGCGCCGGCCGAGTGTGCGGGCATGGGTGGGCTCGAGCCCAGCGAGCCCACCCGCGTATCTGGCCAGCGGGGGCTCCGTGAGGCGGACTATCCACGTCTCGAGCGCCCCGTCGTCGGCACCAGGCTGGTCGGGGCGCGCCAGCGCGGGTTCCCCTCCTGCGAGCTGTAGCATGAGGCCGCCGGCGAGAACCGGAAGGACTTTCCAGAAACCCCGCTTGTACTTCCCATGCCCCAACTGCTTGTCAGGCAGCGAGTACTCAGTGAAGTCTATACGAGAAGACTTTCTCTCTTGCGAAATCATCAAAGAACAGTGCGAAGGCCCCTTTACTACCACGCGGAAAGACGAAGCAACAAGAATTCATTGGAAGGTTGGATCAGCGCGCCACTCCATGTCGCGAAGAGAAGGAAGGACAATCCGCCATCCGGACGGTTTTCCTCCTCCATTTGGATTAGTTTTCTCATCCAAATGCGGTAGCCGCGGCGGTCAGTAGATGACCTGCTCCTCGACCAGGCGGCGGTAGCGCGCGTCGGGCATCCCGAGCAGCTCCTTGAAGACGTGCTCGTTGTCCTGGCCGATGATCGGACCGGTCCGGACCTTCGCCTCGGTGCGGCTGGTCTTCACGTAGGCGCCGTAGATGGTCTCGTCGAACCCCAGCGGATGCCGGACCTCGATGAAGGTGCCCCGCGCGCGGTAGTGGGGGTCGTGGAGCAGGTCGGCCACGTTCAGGACGGGTGCGGCGGCCACCCCGTGGCGCTGGAGACGCGCGGCGAGCTCGCGGTCGTCGAATGCGGCTG
>JAOTUO010000080.1 GCA_029863845.1 Myxococcales bacterium | reverse complement strand
CCCTGCGGATGTTCCCGCGCACGCTCATGTCGAACACGATGAGCGGCAGGTGGTTCTCGCGGCACAGGGCGAGCGCCGTCTGATCCATGACGCGCAGGTCCTTCTGGATGGCCTCTTCGAAGCTCAAGCTGCTGTAGCGCGTGGCCCCGGGGTGGGTGTTTGGATCGGCGCTGTACACGCCGTCGACACCCTGCTTGGCCATCAGGATGATCTCGGCGCCGATCTCGGCTGCGCGCAGAGCCGCGGCGGTGTCCGTCGAGAAATAGGGATTGCCCGTACCCCCGGCGAACACGACCACGCGCCCCTTCTCCAGGTGCCGCACCGCGCGCCGGCGGATGTAGCGCTCGGCCACGGACGAGATCTCGAGGGCCGAGAGCACCCGCGTGCTGAGGCCCGCCTTTTCGAGCGCGTCCTGGAGCGCGAGCGCGTTGATGACCGAGCCCAGCATGCCCATGTAGTCGGCGCTCGCCCGGTCGAGCCCCTGGGCCGCCGCCGTGATCCCGCGGATCACGTTGCCGCCGCCAATCACGACCCCGAGCTGCGTGCCGAGCTCGTGGACCTCGCGCAGCTCCTCGGCGATGCCGGCGATCACGGTCGGACTGATGCCGAACCCGTGATCTCCGGCCAGGTGACCGCCCGAGAGCTTGATCACGAGCCTGCGGTAGGCGGCCTTCACTCCGGGAGCGCCTCGCCCAGCCGGAAGCGCGCGAATCCGGCGATGGCGATCGCGGCGCCGGTGCTTCCGACGGTGTCGCGGAGGAGGGTCTCCACGCTGCGATCGGGGTCCTTGACGAAGGCCTGCTCCAGGAGCGCGATCTCCGCGAGGAACTTGTTGACCCGGCCTTCGACGATGCGGTCGATCACCTTCTCGGGCTTGCCCTCCTGGTGGGCCTGCTTGCGGTAGATCGAGCGCTCCGACTCGAGCAGCTCCGGAGCGACGTCCTCGCGACTGACAGCCGCCGGCGACGGATCCGCAGCAGCCACGTGCATCGCGAGGTCCTTGGCCAGCGACTCGATCTCGGCGCCGGAAGACGAGGTCGCCAGCGCCACGAGCACACCGAGCTTGCCGCCGGCGTGGACGTAACCGCCCACGACTCCCGGGCCGTCGACGGCGAGTCGCTGGGCGCGCTTGACCACGACGTTCTCGCCCAGCTTCGCGATCGCCGCGGTCACGTGTTCGCGGGCCTTCCCGCCATCGATCTCGGCGTCGAGCAGCCTCTCGACCGAGTCCAGGCTCGGATCCCCGGCCACCGCCTGCACGAGGGTCTCGGCGAGCCGGACGAAGTCATCGGTGCGTGCGACGAAGTCCGTCTCGCAGCCGAGCTCGATCATGCCACCCGACGCACCCGACAGCGCGATGGCGATCACCCCCTCGCTGGTCGCGCGCCCCTCGCGTTTGCCGGCCTTGACGAGGCCGCGCTCGCGCAGCAGCTCGACGGCGCGCTTGAGGTCGCCCCCCGCGTCCTGGAGCACGCGCTTGCAGTCCATCATGCCCGCGCCCGTCTGGTCGCGCAGCGCCTTGACGACCTGTGCCGTGATCTCCGCCAATGCTTCCCTCTCTCCTGCGGTGCCGGCGGGGCCGTGTTCGTCCGACGCTAGCGGCGGCCGCTACCCCGGGCCCGCGGAGCCCGGATCGGTCGTCGCGTTCGGCTCCGGCGTCTTCGCCGCGGCGGACTCCTCGGCCTCGGCGCGCTCGGCGGCGCGCCGTTCTTCGGCGAGCGCGGCGCCACGGCCCCTGCGCGGCGGATGCTTGATCTCGACCACGACGCGACCGGTCGCCAGGCTGGGGACCGGACCCACCTGCGCCGCCGCGGCGCGGGCCTGCTCGTCCTCCGACACCTCGGTCGTCACTCGCTCGTTGAAGAGGGCGGCGCCCTCGAGGCAGACTTCGGCGATGCGCGAGCAGTAGAGCTGGATGGCGCGGATCGAGTCGTCGTTGCCCGGAATCACGTAGTCGATGTCGTAGGGATCGCAGTTCGAATCGACGACCGCGATGATCGGGATCCCGAGGCGCTGGGCCTCGGACACCGCAATCGCCTCGCGGCTCACGTCGATCACGAAGACCGCGTCGGGCAGGCGCGACATCTCCTTGAGGCCGTCCAGTGACTTCCGGTACTTCTCGATCCAGCGACCGATCCGGGCCTGCTCCTTCTTCGATACCTCGGCGAGCTTCTCCTCGTCGGCGACCAGTGCGAGCAGCTGCTTGAAACGCTCGATCGACTTCTTGACGGTCTTGAAGTTCGTCAGCATCCCCCCGAGCCAGCGGTTGTTCACGTAGAACTGGCCCGCGCGCTCCGCCTCGATGCGGATCGGAGCCTGGGCCTGACGCTTGGTGCCGACGAAGAGCACCCTCCCGCCGCCGGCGACCGCCTCCCGCAGAAAATCCAGCGCCGCCTGAAAGCGCGGTAGCGTCTGATCGAGATCGACGATGTGAATGCCGTTCCGCTCACCGAAGAGGAAGCCCTTCATGCGCGGATTCCAGCGCCGCGTCTGGTGGCCGAAGTGGACACCGGCTTCCAGCAGCACCTGGATGCTCAGCTCTCTGCTCTCCAGGGCGTCCGCCGTGGTGGGGGGGGCGGCGCCGGCCCCGGTCGCCACCGGGGCCTCAGCCGTGGGCTCGGCCATCGGATCACTCCTTCGCGGTTCTGCGTCCGCCCCGGGCCTTGCTTCCCCAACCGGAACCGCCGCAGGCGGGGATCCGGCACCGCAGGGGTGACCCGGAACGTGTGAGTTGGCCAAGGGTTAGCAGAGTTCGCGCCCCCTGACGAGCGGCCCCGGGGGAGCGCCCGTCCGCGCCCCCGTCACGTGGTGTATTCGGCGTTGATCCGGACGTATTCGGTGGAGAGGTCGCAGGTCCAGAGCCGGGCCGAGGCCCGCCCCGCGCCGAGCCGGACCGCCACCTCCACCTCCGCGGCGCGCAGCTTCGCCGCCGCCCGGCGCCGGGCCGCCGGGCCCGTGGCGGCGCCGCGCCGGAAGACCACGACACCACACAACTTCACCTCGCTGCGATCGAGCCGGAGGGCGACGTTCGCCGCGCCCACGGTCTGCAGCACCCGACCCCAGTTCGCATCGCCCCCGAAGAGCGCGGTCTTGACCAGCAACGAGTTGGCCACGCGGCGCGCGGCGCGCTCCGCCTCGGCGCGGGTGCGCGCCCCCTCCACGCGCACGGTCACCAACTTCGTGGCGCCCTCTCCGTCGCGCGCCAGGTCGCGCGCCAGCGCGACCGAGACCTCCGCCACCGCCGCCGCGAAGCGCCGCGCGCCGGGGCTCGCCGGACCGCGCAGGACCGGGTTGCCCGCGGCGCCCCCGGCGAGCAGCAGGAGCGTGTCGCTGGTCGAGGTCTCCCCGTCGACGGTGAGCCGGTTGAAGCTCGCGTCGGCCGCCGCGCGCAGCACCCGCCGCAGGAAGCCGGGCGACGCCGACGCATCGGTGACGAGGAAGGCCAGCATCGTCGCCAGGTTCGGCTCGATCATCCCCGAGCCCTTGGCAACGCCCGCCACCGTGACCGTGCGCCCGCCGATCCGCAGCGCGGAGACCGCCGTCTTCGCGAAGGTGTCGGTCGTCCGGATCGCCTCGGCCGCCTGCGCCAGCCCGCGCTCGTTCGCCGCGGCCGCGGCCGCGCGGATGCCCCGGCGCACCCGCGCCATCGGGAGCGGCTCACCGATCACGCCGGTCGAGGCGACGAGGATCTCCGTCGGGTGCGCGTCCAGCGCCGCCGCCGCGCAGCGCGCCATCTCGGCCGCGTCGCGCCGTCCGCGCGCGCCCATGGCCACGTTCGAGATGCCGCTGTTCGCCACGACGGCGCGCGCGCGCCCCGTGCGCAGGTGCGCGCGGCAAAGCTCCACCGGCGCACCCACCACCGACGAGCGCGTGAACAGCCCCGCCGCCGCGGCCGGTCCGTCGCTCACGATGAGCGCGAGGTCCGGCTCGGCCTCCTTGATGCCGCAGTGCACACCCGCGGCCCGGAAACCGGGTACGCGCAAGCGCGTCGCCTTCACGTCACGCGTTCGCGGGTCCGGCGGGCGGCCGGAGCTCGGGCGGGCCTACGCCGCGCCGCAGCACTTCTTGTACTTCTTGCCGCTGCCGCAGGGGCACGGGTCGTTGCGGCCGACCTTGCCCGACCCGGCGCCCCCCGCCCGCCCGCGCTCGCGCCGCTTCGAGGCGCCGGCTGCGGCCGGGGGCTCGCGATGGCGGCCCGGCGCCGACGGCCCCGCGGCCGGACGCGGCGACGTCTCGAGCACCGGCTCGGGCAACGCGAACTTGAAGACCAGGTCCAGCGACTGCTGGTCGATGCGCTCGTTCATGTCCTCGAAGAGGGCGTAGCCCTCGCGCTGGTACTCGAGCTTGGGATCGCGCGAGGCGTAGCCGCGCAGGCCGATCCCCTCGCGCAGGCCGTCCATGGTGTGGAGATGGTCCTTCCACTGGGTGTCGAGGATGCGCAGGAGGATGTCGCGTTCGAAGTCGCCGAAGCGCGGATAGCCGAGGCTCGCGTGCTCTTCCGCCAGCGCGTCGCCGCGCTTCTTCTTCTCCTCGAGGAACACTGTCACCCGCTCGAAGACGGCGCGCCCGAAGGCGTCGCGGTCCCGCGGGAGGCCTCCCTTCCCGTCCGCCTCGAAGAAGGGCGGCTCGTGCGGGTCGAAGGGAATGCCGAACTGGCCCTCCACGACCGTCGCCAGCTCGGCCATGGTCTCGGCCTCCGGCTCGGTCTTGGCCGGCCAGTGCGTTTCGAGCAGGCTGACGACGGCGCCCTCGGCCATGTCGAGGATCTCCTCGTGGACGTTCTCGTGGGCCAGCGCAGCGCGGCGCCGCTCGTAGAAGGCCCGCCGCTGCTTGTTCATCACGTCGTCGTAATCGAGCAGGTGCTTGCGGATGTCGAAGTTCCGCGCTTCGACCTTCTTCTGGGCATTCTCGATGACGCGGCTGAGGAGCTTGTTCTCGATCGCCTCGCCCTCCTCGACGCCCACGCGGTCCCACCACTGTTTGACGCGGTCTGACTCGAAGATCCGCAGCAGGTCGTCCTCCAGGGAGAGGAAGAACTGGCTCGAGCCCGGGTCGCCCTGACGGCCGGAGCGCCCGCGCAGCTGGTTGTCGATGCGGCGGCTCTCGTGACGCTCCGTGCCCATGATGTGGAGCCCGCCGGCCGCGACGACGTCCTCCCGCTCGAGCGCGCACAGGGACTCGAAGTGCGCCAGCACGCTGGGGTAGTCGGGGTCCTGCTTGTCGTGATGGCACTTCTGCAGCGCCAGCATCTCGGCGTTGCCGCCGAGCACGATGTCGGTGCCGCGGCCGGCCATGTTGGTGGAGATGGTGAGGGCGGCCTTGCGCCCGGCCTGGGCCACGATTTCCGCTTCGCGCTCGTGATGCTTCGCGTTGAGCACGTTGTGCTGGATGCCCTGCTTCTGGAGCTTGCGAGCGAGCATCTCCGAGGTCTCGATCGAGATCGTCCCGACGAGAATCGGCTGCCCGGTCTCGTGGCGTTCGCGGATCTCGTCCACCACCGCGTTGAACTTCTCCCGCTTCGTCTTGAACACGACGTCCTGCTGGTCCTCGCGGATCATCGGCCGGTGCGTCGGGACGAGCGTCACGTCGAGGTCGTAGATCTTCGCGAACTCCGGCGCCTCGGTGTCGGCGGTGCCGGTCATGCCGGAGAGCTTCTCGTACATGCGGAAGAAGTTCTGGAAGGTCACCGAGGCCAACGTCTGGTTCTCGCTGCGGACCTCGATGCCCTCCCGAGCCTCCACGGCCTGGTGCAGGCCGTCGGACCAGCGCCGCCCCGGCATCAGGCGGCCCGTGAACTCGTCGACGATGATGACCTCCTTCTTGCCGCTCTCGCCGACCTTCACCACGTAGTCCACGTCGCGCTTCTTGAGCGTGTGGGCCACCAGCGCCTGGTTCACCGCGTGCAGCACGGGCAGCATCTGGGGGTCGTAGAGATTGTCGAGGCCGAGCAGCTTCTCGACCTTGCGCACGCCCTCCTCGGTGAGCGTGGCACCGTGGGCCTTCTCGTCCACCCAGTAGTCGCCGGTCTCCTCGACTTCCTTGCTGGCTTCGCCCTTGGTGCCCTGCTTGAGCTGCGGGATCAGGCGGTTCACGACGGCGTAGAGCCGTGTGTTCTGCTCGGACGGTCCGGAGATGATGAGCGGCGTGCGCGCCTCGTCGATGAGGATCGAGTCGACCTCGTCGACGATCGCGTATTGGAGCTCCCGCTGGACGCATTGCTCCAGACTGAACTTCATGTTGTCGCGCAGGTAGTCGAAGCCGAGCTCGTTGTTGGTGACGTAGGCGATGTCGGCCGCGTAGGCCTCGCGGCGCTCGGCCTCGTCGAGGTCGTGCAGGATCGCGCTCACCCGCAGCCCGAGAAAGCGATGCACCTGACCCATCCACTCCGAGTCGCGGCTGGCGAGATAGTCGTTCACGGTGACGATGTGGACGCCGCGGCCGGTGAGCGCGTTCAGGTACGCGGGCAGCGTCGCAACGAGGGTCTTGCCCTCGCCGGTCTTCATCTCGGCGATCTCACCGCGGTGGAGCACGACGCCGCCCAGCAGCTGGACGTCGTAGTGGCGCTGGCCGAGGGTGCGCTTGGCGGCTTCGCGCACCGTCGCGAAGGCCTCGGGCAGCAGATCGTCCAGGGGCTCGCCCCGCTCGAGGCGCTCGCGAAACGCCGCGGTCCGGGCGCGGAGCTCGGCATCCGACAGGCCCACGAGCCCGGGCTCGAGGCGGCTGGTGCGCTCGACGAGCGGAACGATCGACTTGAGAACCCGATCGTTGTGGGTTCCGAAGACTTTGCGGACCGGGTTGAGCATGGGCGGCGCGTCGGTCTCCCGGGGGAGGGGCGTGCCGGTCGAGTGTATTCGAGCCGCCCCGATGCGGCAAACCATCGTCGTTGCAGCGGATTCGCGGGCCGGCCCCGGACTGCGGCCGCGCCGGCGCGCGTTCAGTCGAAGATGTAGTTGAGGGGGTTCACCGTCTTGCCGGCCACCTCGACGCCGTAGTGGAGGTGGGGGCCGGTGCTGCGGCCGGTGTTCCCCAGGGACGCGATGACCTGCCCGCGCTCCACCGCCTGGCCCCGCTTCACGAAGATCTCATCGGTATGGCCGTAGTGGCTCTGCACGCCGTATCCGTGATCGATGATCACGGTGTTGCCGAGCGGCCCGCGCCGGCCGGTGAACTTGACCACGCCCCGCGCCGACGCCACCACGTCGGTCCCGCGCCGGCCCGCGATGTCGATGCCCGAGTGGAACTGCCGGCGTCCCGTGAAGGGAGAAGTCCGCGAGCCGAAGCGCGACGTGAGCCAGCCCTTGGTCGGCCAGATCGCGGGCGAAGAAGCCAGGTGCCGGTGCTTGTCCTCGAGCTTCTGGACGAGCTCGAGCAGGGACAGCTTGCGCGCGTCGGCCACCAGGCCCAGGCGTTCGACCTCGCTGGTGAGCAGGCTCGCGCGATCCGCGCCGGGCGCGGCCTCCAGCGCCGCCGCCGGTGCTTCGCCCAGAAGCGGCTCCTCCGAATCGGGGCCACCCTCGCCCGCCGGCGCGACGCCGGGCTCGCCCCGCTCCGCTGCTTCGAGGTCGCCGCCGGCGCCCCCGACCTCGACCACCGAGTCGCCGCCCGTGGCCGCCGAGCCGGGCAGGTTGGCGATGATGCGAACCTTGCGCTCGAGCTCGGCGACCCGGTCGAGCGCCCTCTGCAGGTTGGAGACACGCGTGTCAAAGGCCTCGATCTTCGCGCGCTGTTCGGAGGTCTCGACGCGCAGCGTCGCGAGCTCCGGCCGCTCGATGCGAAGCCGCACGTAGTCACCGAGCACCGCCAGGAGCACCGCCACGGCGATTCCGGCCCCCCACAACGCCCGCTGGACGACCTGCCGGCGAACGTCGAACCGGCGGACCGGAGAGGTCTCGTCGGTCACTACGATCAGCGAATAGCGCTTCATCCCCCGCTCCTGTCTGCGATCCGGCATCCCCGCGTCACGAAGGCAGCGTGATCCGGAGCTCGAGCTTCCCGAGCTGGATCTCGTCGCCATCGTGAAGCTCGACCTGGGGAGCGCGGTCGCCGTTCACGCGCGTGCCGTTCGTACTGCCCAGGTCCTGAACGTAGAAGGCCTCTCCGTCGAAGCCGATGGCCGCGTGCGCGCGCGAGATCGTCGCTTCCGCGAGCACCACGTCGGCGGTACGCCCGCGTCCGACCACGATCCAGTCCTGATCCACGGGCAGCTCGAGGCCCGCATAGAAGCCTTTCATCACCCGGATCGACGCTCCTGCCGGGACGACGCCGGGCGTCCCCCGCCCGATCGCGGCTCTGTCCCTGTTCTCCATCATCGCTGCCCGTCTCTCGCCGCTTTGTGACCGGGCGCACAGGCCTCCCGGTCGGCGCGACCCCCCTTGAATCGGAGCGTCGGAGCCCCAGCTTGAACCGGGCGCGGGACCGCCTCAGGCAACTTCGGCCCCGCTGGGTCCCCTAGGGGAAGCCCCTAGGCGGTCGGCGCGCGGGACCTCAGGAGGTCCCGGGCGTGCCGGCGCGTCGCCTCTCCCACCGACTCGCCGCCGGCCATGCGCGCGATCTCCTCGACGCGCTCGGCGCCTTCGACCGGCACGACGCGAGCCCGCGCCCGGCCTCGCGCGGACCGCTTCTCGACCCGGAAGTGACGGCTCGCATGGGCCGCGATCTGGGGCAGGTGGGTGATGCAGAGGATCTGGTGGTGGACGGCCAACTCGGCCAGCACGCGACCCACGCGGTCGGCGGCGCCGCCGCCGATGCCCGCATCCACCTCGTCGAAGACGAGCACCATCCCGGCGTCGGCCTCGCGCAGGGCGTTCTTGATGGCCAGGAAGGCCCGCGAGAGCTCCCCCCCCGACGCCACCCGACGCAGCGGCCGCGGGGGCTCTCCGGCGCTGGCGGAGAACGCGAACTCGGGCCGCTCGCGTCCCGTCGGACCGCAGGGCAGATCGCCGGGGGGCTCCGCGGGCTCGAGCGACACGGCAAAGCGCGCTTCGGGCATGCCCAGCTCCCGCAGCAGGCCCTGGACGACCCCGGCAAGTCGGCGCGCCGCGCGCACGCGAGCCTGCGACAGCGTGCGGGCGTCCGCGGCCAGACTCGCCCGCCGCGACTCGCGCTCGCGCTGGATCGAGGCCTCCCGGTCGTCGGCGTCCTCGATCGCGGCGAGCTCCGCGGCCGCTTCGTCGCGGAAGCGCAGGATCTCGTCGGCGCTCGCGCCGTACTTGCGCTGGAGCCGCTCCACCTGGTGGAGCCGCTCCTCCAGCATCGCCAAGCGCGCCGGATCCGATTCGACGCCGGTGACGTAGCGCTCGACTTCGAGGGCCGCGTCGCGGACCTCCGCCCGGGCCGAAGCGAGGCGCCCGGCCAGCTCGGCCAGGCCGGGATCGAGGCGCGCGCCGCTCTCGAGCCGCCGCGCCGCTTCCGCCAGCAGATCGGCGGCGTTCGCGTCGTCGGCGCGGCTCGGATCTCCGGCCAGCAGCGCGAGCGCCGCGGCGCCCTCCTCGCGCAGCTGCTCCGCGTGCGCGAGGCGAGCGCGCTCGCTGCGAAGCGCATCGATCTCGCCGGGCTCGAGCTTCGCCGCGTCGATCTCGGCGATCTGGAACGAGAGGAAGTCGCGGCGGCGCTCGCCCTCCTGGCACGCGTCGCGCAGCCGCTTCCACTCGGCGTCGAGCTCGCGCAGCGCGGCGTGGCCCGCGGCCACCGCCTCCCGTTGCTCGAGCAGGCCGCCGCTGCGATCGAGCAGCTCGCCGTGGACCTCCGCGCGGAGCAGACGCTGCGACTCGTGCTGGCTCGAGACCTCGAGGCGCCCGGCGAACAACTCCGATAGCACCGAGGCCGGTACGAGCTGCCCGGAGACCTGCGCACGACTGCGGCCCGCCCGCGCCAGGGTTCGCCGCACGACCAGCTCGTGCGCGTCGCCCTCGAGGCCCCGGCGCTCCAGCTCCGCCTCCAGCTCCGGCAGCGCGTCGGTCCGGAAGACCGCCTCCACCGAGGCCTCGTCGCTCCCCTGCCGCACGGCGTCGGCGGAGGCCCGCGCGCCGGCGAGCAGCGCGAGCGCCCCCAGCACGATCGACTTGCCGGCGCCGGTCTCGCCCGTGATCACGTTGAGCCCCGGGCCGAACTCGAGCTGCGCGCGATCGACGACGGCGAGGTTCTCGATGCGGAGCGTCTCGATCACCGCTTTCCCCAGCGCAGCTTCTCCCGCATCACTTCGAAGCGGTTGCGACCGGGGGGAACGAGGAGCTGGACCGGGTGGCGGGAAGCGCGCACGGTGACGCGGTCGTCCTCGCCGAGCTGACAGCCGACCTGCCCGTCCACCGTCAGCTTGACATCGCTCGCATGCGGCCCCTTCACGTCGACGGCCAGCTCGCAGGTCTCGGGCAGGACCAGCGGGCGCTGGCTCAGGGTGTGCGGGCAGATGGGCGTCAGCAGGATCGCCTCGCAGGACGGCAGGATCAGCGGCCCCCCGGCCGAGAGCGAGTAGGCCGTCGAACCCGTGGGCGTGGACACGATCAGGCCGTCGGCGTGGTAGGTGGTGACCTCGATGCCGTCGGCGCGCACCGGCAGGTCCACGATCCGCGCCAGCGAGGTGTTGGCGATCACGGCGTCGTTGAGCGCCAGGTAGCGGCCGACCTCCTCGCCGGCGCGATCGACGACCGCTTCGAGCCGCATCCGCGCCTCGGTGCGAAAGCGCCCGGCGATCACCTCCTCGAGCGCCGGAAACATCTCCTCGCGGGCGGTCTCTGTCAGAAACCCCAGGGTCCCCAGGTTCACCCCCAGGATCGGAACCGAGTTCTCGCCGATGGCGCGCGCCACCGCGAGCAGCGTTCCGTCGCCCCCGAGCACGACGACGGCGTCCACCTTCTCGGCGAGCTCCCGGCGCGGCAGACCCGCAGCCTTGGTCCACCGGCCCGCCTCCGGATCGGGCACCACGTCGAAGCGCCGAGCAACCAGCCACTGCTCGAGCTCGCGGACCAGGTCCGCCAACTGGGGCTGACTGAGCTTGACGCAGATTCCGACGGAACGGATGTCCATTCGCCCCCCGGTGGGCTGGGAACCCGGAATATCCCACGTTGCTAGTATCCGCGCATGCCCCCGGACGACGCCCTGGAGCTCTTCCCGGCGGCGACCACGGGCGCGTCGGAGCCGGGTCCGAACCCGCGCGCGCCGCTCGCCGACCGCATGCGTCCGCGCACCCTGGACGAGATCCTCGGCCAGGATCATCTCCTCGGCGAGGGCGCCGCGCTGCGCTCGCTGCTGGAGGCGGGAGAGCTCCCCTCCCTGATCCTGTGGGGCCCCCCGGGCTGCGGCAAGACGACGCTGGCGCGCGTGCTGGCTTCGGGCTCCGAGACCCGCTTCGAGCCGCTCTCCGCCGTCACGGCCGGCGTGAAGGAGATCCGCGCCGCCGTCGAGCGCGCGCGCCGCGAGCGGCACTCCGGGCGCCGTACGGTGCTCTTCCTCGACGAGCTGCACCGACTGAACCGGGCGCAGCAGGATGCTCTCCTGCCCCACGTCGAGACGGGGACGGTGACACTCATGGGTGCCACGACCGAGAACCCCTCCTTCGAGGTGATCGCCCCGCTGCTCTCGCGTTGCCGCGTGTTCACCCTGAAGCGCCTGGAGCCCGACGCGTTGGCCGCCCTGGTGCGGCGCGCGGCGGAAGACACCGAGCGCGGTCTGGGGCAGCGCCGCCTCGAGGTCGCGGACGACGTGACGGCCGCCATCGCCCACGCGGCGGACGGAGACGCCCGTCGCGCCCTCGGCATCCTCGAAGCCGCGGCCGCCATCGAGGCCCGCGGGCGGCGCGGCGAAGGCGGCGCCGTCGCGATCTCGCCGGAGGCCGTCGTCGAGGCCGCCGGTCGGCGGCTGCTCGTCCACGACCGCGACCGGGAGGAGCACTACAACGTCGTCTCGGCCCTCATCAAGAGCCTGCGCGCCAGCGATCCCGACGCGGCGCTCTACTACGCGTCGCGCATGCTCGACGCAGGCGAAGACCCGCTGTTCGTGGCGCGCCGGCTCGTGATCTTCGCCAGCGAGGACGTCGGCAACGCCGAGCCCGCGGCGCTCGGCCTCGCGGTCTCGGCCTTCCAGGCGGTCGAGCGCGTCGGCATGCCCGAGGGCCGCATCCCCCTCGCCCAGGCGGTGACCTTCCTGGCGTGCGCGCCGAAGAGCAACGCCGCCTATCGCGCGCTGGGGCGCGCACGCGAGGCCGTCGCGGAGCACGGCTCACTGCCCGTGCCGCTGCACCTGCGCAACGCGCCGACGCCCCTGATGAAGGGACTCGGCTACGGCCGCGACTACGAATACCCGCACGACGCCCCCGACCGCTTCGTCTCCCGGCCCAACCTGCCCGAGGCGCTCGGATCGCCGCGCTTCTACGAGCCGACCTCCGAAGGCGCCGAGCGCGCGATCGCCGAGCGCCTGGAGCAGTGGCGCAAGCGGCGCGCCGAATCGGGCCCCCCGAAGCGTTGACGACGCCGGCTCGCACCGCCCTTCCGGTGGAAAACCTTTTCCGGTTCGTGGCAATCCGTTTCTCTCGAGCGGCACCGCGACAGGGGCCCCATCAGCAGGTCGCGCACAAAAGCCGCTGATTTCAATGACGAACTTCTGTTTCGAGAAGCGGCGCGCCGGGATTGGCGCGCCGCTTGCAGGACACCCTGGTGTCGCGTCCGTCATCCCACGTGAAGCGACTCTCCCCCGCAACCCATTCGATTCCGGCGAGGACCTCCCCGTGACCCACAGCCTCCCCCGATGCCTGGCGCTCGCCGCCGCCCTGCTGCTGAACGCGGCACCCGCCGTCGCCCAGACGTCCTTCGTCGCGTTCGAGAGTGGGCCCGTTCGGCCCCTGGCGCTGTCGCCGGACGGCAGCCAGCTGTTCGCCGTCAATACGCCGGACAACCGCCTCGAGGTCTTCGACGTCGTCGGCGGCGGACTCGTCCACGCGGATTCGATCCCCGTTGGCATGGAGCCGGTGGCCGTGGCGGCCCGCACCAACAGCGAGGTCTGGGTGGTGAACCACCTCTCGGACAGCGTGAGCGTCGTCGACCTGGCCGCGAGCCCCGCCCGCGTGGTGAGCACGCTGCTCGTCGGAGACGAGCCGCGCGACATCGTGTTCGCGGGCACCGGGGGGACGCGCGCGTTCATCACGACCGCGCACCGCGGACAGCACCGCACCCACGCCTCGATCTCCGGCGTGCCCGGCGCGGGCGACCCCCAGCTCACGAGCGACGGCATCGGACGCGCGGACGTGTGGGTCTTCGACGCCACCAATCTGGGGACGACCGTCGGCGGGACTCCCCTCGAGATCCTGAGCTTCTTCGCGGACACCCCGCGCGCCCTGGCCGCGAGCCCGACCGGGGACACCGTGTACGTCGCCGCCTTCCACTCCGGCAACCAGACGACGGCGGTCAACGAGACGCTGATTCCCAACGGCTTCGGCGCGACCGGTGTCCCCGGCCCCGCCGACAACGCGGCCGGCGATCCCGCCCCCGAGACCGGCGTGATCGTCAAGTTCGACGGCTCCGTCTGGCGCGATGCCGCGGGGAACAACCGCAGCGCCCTGGTCCCCCTGAGCCTGCCCGATCACGACGTCTTCTCGATCGACGCCGACACGCTGGCGCCGGCCTCGGTCGCGGAGTTCGACCACGTCGGGACGATCCTGTTCAACATGGTGGTGAACCCGGTGACCGGGAAGGTCTACGTCACCAACACCGAGCTGCCCAACCACGTGCGCTTCGAGGGCCCCGGCGACCACGGCGGAACCACCGTCCAGGGACACCTCTCCGAGTCGCGCATAACCGTGATCGACCCGAGTCTTCCGCCTTCGAATCCCCAGCGGGTGGATCCCCAGCACCTGAACCAGCACATCGACTACGGCAGGCTCCACACCGACGTGCCCGACCTGGTGGACCCCACCCAGATCGACCACAGCCTGGCGACGCCCCTCCAGACGGTGGTCTCGAGCGACGGCCTCACCATCTACACGGCGGCCTTCGGCTCGAGCAAGATCGGCGTCTTCAGCGCCGCCGACATCGAAGACGCCAACTTCGAGACCAGCTTCGACCCCACCGTCGAGAGCGCGAACTACATCGCCACGGGCGGCGGCCCCGGCGGCCTGGCCCTC